>CBDTTR010000071.1:0-8883 GCA_965363405.1 uncultured bacterium
TTGACAACATTTCATTTTGCCAATTTGGCATGCAGAATTTATGAGACGGGGCACTAGAGTATATATCGGCTCAAGTCTTCATCCTTTGCCAGGCTATCCAGCTTCTCTATTACGTATAGCGCATCGATGGTAAATTTCTTCTTTTCTAAATCTGGTGCGTCAAATGAGAGTTCATCCAGAAGTTTTTCCATGATAGTATAAAGCCTGCGTGCCCCAATATTTTCGGTTCTTTCGTTGACAATGGTTGCAATCTCAGCAATTTCTGCGATGCCATCATCCTTAAAAATCAACTCAATCCCTTCCGTTTCCATTAGGGCTTTGTATTGCTTGATTAGTGCGTTTTGAGGTTCGGTTAAGATTCGGATAAATTCTTCTTTCCCCAGGGACTCCAGTTCCACACGAATGGGAAATCTTCCTTGTAACTCAGGGATTAAGTCGGAAGGTTTAGAACTGTAAAATGCTCCTGAGGCAACGAATAAAATGTGATCGGTTTTTACCATTCCATACTTAGTCGTAACAGTAGAACCTTCTACAATGGGTAGCAGATCTCGCTGTACCCCTTCCCTTGAAACATCAGGGCCATGAGATGTATCTTTCCCCACGATTTTATCAATCTCATCCAGGAAGATGATTCCAGATTGTTCCACTCTTTCTATGGCTTGTTTAGTAACCTTATCCATGTCTATTAACCGTTGGGCTTCCTCCTGGGTGATTATTTCTATCGCCTCTGAGATTTTTGCTTTCCTCTTTCTTGTCTTTTTTGGAAATAGATTACCAAACATATCTTTGACATTTATATCCATTTCCTCCATCCCGGAGCCTGAAAAGATTTCAACAATGGGGATAGTCCTTTGAGTGGTTTCGAGATCAACAACTCTTTCATCGAGCTTGTGTTCTCTCAAGAGTTTGCGAAGTTTTTCCCTGGTGGTGTTTTCCTTCCCCTGCTCTTTGTTAACCAATTCCAGAGGCTTTTCTGTTGGTTCAACTTTGCTTCTCTCCTCTTTTCGAGGTGGGAGCAGAAGATCAAGGATGCGCTCCTCTGCGATTTCTTTCGCTTTAAGTTGGACCGTCTCTGCTTCCTCAGCCTTTACCTGGCTAATTGCAAGATCGGTTAAATCCCTTACCATCGATTCCACATCTCGGCCTACATAACCCACTTCTGTAAACTTAGAAGCCTCTATCTTTAGAAAGGGAGACTGTGATAGTTTGGCTAATCTTCGGGATATCTCTGTTTTACCCACACCGGTGGGACCGATCATAATAATATTTTTGGGAGCGATTTCATCCTTTAAATCATCAGATACGTTCTGTCGTCTCCATCTGTTCCTCAAGGCAATAGCAACTGCTCTCTTGGCATCATGCTGACCGATAATGTACTTGTTTAATTCGGAGACAATTTCTTTTGGGGTTAAACTCTTCATAAGCTTTCTCGCATTTGGTTGATGCTACTCGTTATAATTCTTCTATGATAATCTTATCATTGGTATAGATGCATATTTCAGAAGCAATCTTCATTGATTCTTCGACGATGGTTTTGATGTCCAGATCAGAGTGTTTAACTAATGCCCTGGCTGCTGCAAGGGCGAAAGAACCTCCAGATCCTATAGCTGTGATTCCATCATCAGGTTCTACAACATCGCCAGTTCCTGAAACAATCAAGGAATGCTCTCTGTCAACGACGATAAGCAAGGCTTCCAGTTTTCGGAGCATCCGATCAGTTCGCCAATCCTTAGCCAGTTCCACAGCAGACCTTAACAGGTTACCATGATGCTGTTCCAGCTTTGCCTCGAATCTTTCAAAAAGGGTAAAGGCATCTGCAGTGGTTCCTGCGAAACCAGCCAGTACTTTATCCTTATATAGCCTCCTTATTTTATTCGCTTTCTGTTTTAAAATGCTGTTGCCGAAGGTTACCTGACCATCTCCGCCTATTGCCACTTCCCCTTTGTGTCTAACAGCAATAATGGTTGTGCCTTTAATTATGTTTCCCATTGTCGTCTAAGCTCCAAACCGGATGTCAGTTATCATTGATCGTTTGTAAGTGAACTAAATGTCTAACGTTAAATAGACTTCTCGTAATTCTATAACTTGCTATTCTCCCCTAACTTCATTTTCATACTTCTTTTGCCTTCGGATCTTTACTCAATCCAAAATCCGCAATCCAAATTTCACATTCATTCAGTTCCGCAATCCGAAATCTAAAATCCGCAATTGTACTTACTCCAACACTCCATTACTCCAGCATCTAGAATTCAGCACCCATTAATATTTTGTATTTTAACTCCGCAATCTGAAATCGGCAATCACTTAATTCAGCATCACTGTATTTTCTCCCTGCTTTTGGGATGAGCCTTGTCATATACCTCCATCAACTTGCTGATGCTCACATGGGTGTACTTCTGGGTAGTGGAGAGGCTCACATGTCCTAAAAGTTCCTGGATAGCCCTCAAATCCGCCCCGGCATCTAACATGTGAGTAGCGAAGGTATGTCTTAAGGAGTGAGGGCTGATGTTTTTTAATAAACCACATTGCTCAACATATTGGTTGATAATTCTGGCTACACTTCGGGTCGTTAATCTTCCTCCTCTCTGGTTTAAAAGCAGAGGGGGATTTAGCGAGGAAGAAAGCGGGTATTTACCCAGCTTCTTTCTAGAGTTTAAATAGTTGTTTAAGGCCTCTATAGCCTTACTGCCAATGGGGACTATCCTTTCTTTTCTTCCTTTACCCATGACCTTGACAATACCGAGGTTAAGATCAAGGTCATCTTCATTCATCTCTACGAGTTCAGAGACTCTCAATCCGCTGGAATAGAGGGTTTCCAGGATTGCTTTGTCTCTCCTGCCAGCCAGTTTAGTTTCATCCGGCATATTTAGCAAAGCGAACATCTCGTCAATAGTGAGAAAACTGGGGACGTGCGTTTCCAATCGAGGGGTTGAAACTGTAGAAGCCGGATTTTCCTTTAGAATTCCTACCCTCAGCAAAAATTTGAAAAAAGTTCTCAGTGTTGCCAGTTTTCTGGCAATAGATGACTTTCTATTCTTCTTATAGAGAGAGCCAAGGTATGACCGAATAGTCATGTTATCAATTGCCGTAATGCTTATTCCAGGATGCTCTCTCTCTAAAAAATCCTTAAACTGGTGTAGATCACTTACGTAATTGCGTTGTGTATGAGACGAGAGATTTTTCTCTACATTAAGATAGTGTTCAAATTTTTCTATGAAAGTGTCTAGTTCCATAATAATAAATCAAAAACACGTAGTTTATATAAATTTTAAGAAATAAGCAATTAAAAAATGACGGCATCGCAGGAAGTAAAAATATAGACGGCAAAGTAAAAAGGTTCAGATGCAAGGCGCGCGAATCTTTAGGAATGAGGCGTACTTGGTAGTACGTCGGAATGACTAAAGATGAAGTGCAACGCAACAGATGGACTTTTTACGAAGCCGTCATTCCTTAAATTTTTCAATTTTCATAACCAATTCACTGATTTTTTCAATAAGCAGCTGGCTTATAAGCTCACCTTTTTTCGTGCTGGCTTTACGCGGGTTGCCCCACACGGCATTTTCCCAATATTTCCTCTTATTTCTTGTTAATAAGGGATGGGGGAAATGGGGGTATTCCTCCTTCCCCCTTCCTTTAACCAAATGTGGTTTCAGGTGAAGAATGAGAGAAGTTTCTATCTCTCCTGCGTGAGAGTCATCCTCTGTCTCGCAAATTTCAATAGCTGCTTCTTGAGCCAGAGCATATGCGGAGACTACTGCGATGTTCACATCGGATGGCATTTCTTCCAGCAGTGACTCTCCTGCCTCTTGGAGAGCAGCGAGATGGAGTGAGCTTGCATGTCCTGAGATGATAAGGAACCTTTTTAAATTATTGCTGTGCAAGCTTTTTACAATATCTTTTATCAGATTCCTTAAGGTATCTCCTTTTATTCCCACTGTGCCGGGATGTTTGCTGGTGCTGCGACATATTCCATATGAAAGCGGGGGGGCAACAAAGACATCCACTAATTGTGTAACCCGTTTTGCTATCTCATAGACTTCTATGGTATCGGTGCCCAAAGGGAGGTGTGGGCCATGGGCTTCAAGCGAGCCTACAGGGATGATCACCGTTTTAATTTTCTTTACTTTTTTCTCAAATTCTTTCATGCTGATTTCTTCTAAGATCATAGTCCCTCCCCAAAGAATTGTGGTATTTTTAAAATGTCAAATGATCAAGAATTTAGGAATTCGGGGATTGAGGTATTAGCAAAAATACTAATAATTCGCTCGTACAAGGAAATTCCATAATTCCTAAATTCCAAATCCCTCAATTTTCGTTTTTTATTTTGGATTTAGAGTTTCCTATCGACCATTTTGCTGTGGACAATGCAAAAGACTTCAATTATGATAATTTAAAGGTTATAACTCAAGGTGAAGCATGATCGATCTTCATATTCATACCATAGCCAGTTCGGATGGTCAACACACTCCCCAAGAGATTTTTACTATGGCTAACAGCATGAGACTGACGGCCATTGCTTTTGCTGATCATAATTCTATAGGCAGTGTCGGTGAAGGTGTATCTCTTTCAAGGGAGTTTGGTATTGAATTCATACCCTGCCTTGAGTTTAATACGCTCTATCTTGATCATGATCTCCATATGTTAGCTTACTTTATCGATTGTCAGAGCAGGGAGCTTAAAAGTTGGCTTGAAGAGATACATGAGGAGAAGCAAAGACAGGCAGTAAGAAGGATTGAGAAATTAAATGAACTGGGATTTGTTTTTTCTGTTGATGATGTAAAGAAATTTTCCGGGGATAAGATTCCCACAGGCATGTCTTTTCTTAAGGCAATCAGGAGCAGAGAAGAAAACAAAGGGGACCCAAGGATTAAGAGGTTCGTTGATGGTGACCGTTCTGATTCTCCTTACGTCAATTTTTATCTTGATTATTTGCGGGGAGGGAAATCTGCATTTGTTCCTTTAGAAGCAGTTGATACCTTTTATGTTATGAAAAGGATAAAGAAGCTGGGGGCTATTCCCATCCTTGCGCACCCTTCTGATACAGGAGATGACATTATTCTGAGATTGGTAGAAGGAGGGTTGTCTGGGCTGGAGGTTTTTTCAAGCTATCATAACGAAAAAGAAGAGGAGCATTTCCTTTCACTGGCAAAGGAGTGTAATCTCCTGGTTACTGCTGGTTCTGATTTTCATGGGAGTGAAGTAAAACCTGCTGTAAAGCTGGGAGAGGTAAGAGGAAACAGCTATGAACTGGTTGAAAAACTAAAGGATGCAGTAACTCAACTCAAAACGTGACTTGCCTGTTTTGTAAATGATAAAAAATGCAAAGTTACTATCCGAATTTAATAAAGGTGAGTTAAAGAAAGAAAAGCTTACTTACCCTGAGTCCTTAAGGCTCTTTGAAGAAATGTGGAAGGAGGGAGTTTCACTTGGGGTACTGCCTCTCAAAGAACCTTTAGAGGGAATTGAAGTTGATATTAGAATTGCCAGGATATTAAACCGTGTTTGAAAAACTTTTAACAAATGTTGCCAGCAATTTGAAAAAAGGAAGTTTGCCCTACATGATAATTGGGGGACAGGCAGTCCTGCTATATGGAACTCCAAGGATGACGAAGGATATAGATATAACCTTGGGAGTAAGTATAGATGAATTGGAAAGAGTAATAACGGCTATTGACGAAATAGGCCTTAAGGTTATTCCCGAAGATTTTGAATCATTTGTTAAAAAGACATTTGTCTTGCCAACAAAGGATGAGGAGAGCGGAATAAGGGTTGATTTTATATTTTCATATACTCCTTACGAGAGACAAGCCATTAAAAGGGCAAAGCCAATCTCTTTAAAAAAAATGTTTGCGATGTTCGCATCAGTGGAAGATGTGATTATCCATAAAATCTTTGCCGGCAGGCCTAGAGATCTGGAAGATGTTCGTTCAATTGTTATTAAGAATCCTGATGTTGATCGCAACTATATCAGAAAATGGCTTAAAGAATTTGATAAAGCATCGGAGAAAAAGGGGTTTCTTAAAACATTTGAGGAAATCGTTGGGTAAGTATAATAATTGAGCTGATGGTGAATGTGATGATAGTTCTAACTTTATCTAGTATTGTATAGTATAAATGCAGAATTTCAAGATTTTTGTATACATGATTTTGTCTGTGCATATCCACGAAATCTGCGTCCTATTTGTGAATGTAACAAAAAATTCTTCGTGAACTTCGTGGTTAAAGGGGCGATTAGCTCAGCTGGATAGAGCGTTGGTCTCCGGAACCAAAGGCCGTGGGTTCGAATCCCGCATCGCCCGCCAGTAAAAATAAGGGGTTAGCTGATTTGTTATATGGCTAGCCTTTTTATTTGTGACCAAACGATTTTGAAAAGATGGATCTCTGGGAAAGGTTAGTTATGTTAGGCAGGATCACCACGAAGGTTATGGAACCAATTGAAGTCCCTGGTATACAGAGGAAGAGTATGTTTCTGAAGGGAAAGGCACCTTTATAGGCGATGAAGTTAAATCAAGTGGGGTAGAAGTAGCATAGCTTTTTTTAAATGAGAAGATTATCTTTAAAACCAATCCCCATTGGTTGTTAATTGTATTTCCCACCATTTGTTTTGTCATCCTCTGGTTTTTATATCTATTTCTTTTTTATGAGGCAATTCTCTCACTGTTTCCTGTTTGACATAAAAAATTTCGTACTATATACTCAACCACAAAATTTTTAACTTATAGCTATTTTATATTAGACCAGGAGTGAAATTGAGTAAGAAAATTGGATTTGATGATGACTTGTACTTAAAAGAGCAAACAGCCGCAATTCTTGACCGCGTTAAAATGTTTGGCAATAAACTTTATCTAGAGTTTGGTGGAAAGTTGCTCTTTGACTATCATGCGGCAAGGGTTTTGCCCGGATTTAACCCTAATGTAAAGATGGAGCTTTTGCAAAAACTAAAAGATAAAGCTGACATCCTGCTTTGCATTTATGCCGGAGATATTGAAAGGAAAAAAATACGTGCTGATTTTGGAATTACCTATGATTCCGATGCGTTAAAACTCATAGACGATCTGAAGGAATGGGGTATTGACATAGTAGCAGTAGTCATTACCCGTTTCGATAATCAACCGGCAGCAAAAATATTTAAAAATAAATTGGAGCGCCGAAATATTAAGGTGTATGTTCACCGCTACACAAAAGGCTATCCCACGGATGTGGATACAATTGTCAGCGATGAAGGATATGGCAGTAATGATTATATTGAAACAAAAAATAAGCTGGTGGTTGTAACCGGACCAGGGCCGGGCAGTGGCAAACTGGCTACGTGCCTGTCCCAATTATATCATGAGCATAAAAGGGGTGTTAAAGCAGGTTACGCAAAACTTGAAACCTTTCCTGTATGGAATCTTCCCCTTAAACATCCTGTAAACATCGCCTATGAAGCTGCGACAGCGGATATATTTGATTTTAATCAGATAGACCCGTTTCACTTAGAATCACACCAAAAAACCGCCATTAATTACAATAGGGACATCGAAATCTTTCCTGTTCTCAGAAGCATACTTGAAAAAATCTCAGGAACAGCACCCATATATAAATCACCTACTGATATGGGTGTAAATAAAGTGGGATTCGCAATTACAGATGACGATGCTGTACAGGAAGCTGCGAAACAAGAGTTAATAAGGAGATTGTTCAGATATAAGTGTGAATTTGCTATGGGCTTTGTGGATAAGGAAACCTTGCAGAGGGTTGAACTCCTGATGAATGAACTGGGGGTTAAGTTAAGTGATAGAAAAGTTGTTGCCATGGCTCGCAGTGCAGCATCTGACGCTCAAAGAGAAGAAAAGGGAAACGAAGGTGTTTTCTGTGGTGCTGCAATTGAATTAGATGACGGTACGTTTATTGCCGGAAACAATTCTCCCCTAATGCATGCAGCCTCAAGCGTCGCAATAAATGCGATAAAACATTTAGCTGGTATCCCGAAAAAAATACACCTTCTTCCTCAGAACATAACTAAATCAATAGGAGATTTTAAAACAAATATTCTTAACATGAAAAGTGCAAGCCTTGACATGGAAGAAACACTTATTGCTCTGAGCATCAGTGGTATGATAAACTCTGCCGCTCAGCTGGCAATTGAAAAGATAAATGATCTCAAGAATTGCGAAATGCACATGACCCATATTCCTACTCCTGGTGATGAAGCAGGATTAAGAAGGCTTGGAATAAATGTCACTAGTGATCCTGATTTCTCCACAAAAAATCTTTTTATCAGATAAAATCCCCCAGTACTTCAACTGAGGGGCCCTTTATGTTTTTTGTCAGAAGATCTCTTAATAGGACTTTAAACACAATATTGCAGTGCTTAGAATGAGCAAAAAAGTTTGAACTTCTTGCAATATCTTTGATAAATCATATAAGTATGTAAGAATGGTCAAGTAAAGAGAGATGAGGGGGGGAAGCAGGAGTTTTAATTGGCTCCTGCTTTTTTACCTTCAAAAACAGCCCTGTTTTATACTGTAATCTGCAATTGCCTTGTTTTTTATAATGGCTTATCCACAGAATCGGTTGACAATAAAGGGTTTTCCTAATATTTTGCAATTGCAACTTTTATTCAAAAGGCGAAATGTGCCTGAAAAATTTTAAGGGTTATCTAGCCGCCTTAAATTCATCTTAAAATTCTTGACCACCCTATAAAATAGTAATATATTGAGATTCTAGAAATATAAGCTTTACCCACCTATTAACTTCTTCGTCCAAAACAATGGGTTTTAATTGTCCACATACAGCTCTGAATTCTGATTTCATTTTTTCATCTAAATCCGATTCTCGAAAATACGGTGACTACCCCTGTCACTTCGTTGTGATATTATTTTTTGGTTTGATTATAAGATG
>CBDTTR010000072.1:0-8696 GCA_965363405.1 uncultured bacterium
CGTGAAACAAGCGTTGCAGCAAGGATTTTCAAGCCGCAGTAGATGGCTACTGCAACTTCAGGGATTATATATAACATAATAAAAATCAGAAGGCTAGTCAAATGGTATTTGGCCTTTTATGGGATTTAATTGTAGGATTGTCTAAAAATATTTTGATTTTTTCATCAAGTATGGTATGGTTCCAACTTGTAATTTTATAACAGGAGTGATGACATGACAAAAAAATATGATGTTATAGTAGTTGGAGCAGGTCCCGCTGGTTTGATGGTAGCTAAAACGGCAAGTGAAAGTGGCCTTAATATAGCTCTTCTGGAAAGGAAGACTGATATTTCCAAGGTACGCAGAACCGATGGATCATCCATAGGGATTAATGAGTATTTATTCTGGGAGGTAGTCAAATTCAACCGCAAAACTCAAACATTCGTCTTTCCTGTCACTGGATTTTCATTGGGTTATGACGGACCATGGAATGATAATATGTACGGTTTCCATATCTACTCACCAGGTGGAAAGAGGTTTATGATAGGAGATTGGAAAGAACTTAGCAAAGACCCGGAGAAAAATAGTGTGGGTGTACGCATCTCAAAGGGAAGATTGTTACAAGGAATTCTTGATGATGCCAGGGCAAATGGTGTAGAATTTGAACCGGGTACTAATGTAACTGATATAAAGCATACAGAAACAGGAGCTGTTGTAACTGCAAATGGCGAAGAATACGAGGGAAGGTATATAGTAGCAGCAGACGGCATAAACTCACGTATAGTTGAGTTGATTGGCCTTAATAAAAATCGCAAGTTCGCAGGGACAATGAGGGATCAAACCTGGTTGATGGAAGGGGTAGAGATTTCTGAGTCGGCGGGGATGATATTTATTATTACAATGTGTGGCAGGTTTTATATTTTGCCACTTGCCGAGAAGGGACGTTTTCATGTAGGAACCTCTACTCATGACCCCGATATGGATTTAGAAGCTAACCTGCAAAGATTTACCAGGGAGGATCCTGTCTACTCTTCCTGGTTTAAGAATGCCAAAAGGCTTGAGGGTGGAGAATCTTGTGTGGTAAATCTTTGGCAGGTGCTTGAGAAACCGTACAAAGATCATGTAATAATGGTCGGCGATGCTTTCTGGAGTCAAGAGTTCAGTATCACAGCCTCCCTTTGCGCAGGTCATAAACTGGGTCATATCCTAACTAAAGCATTCCATGATGGGACTTTTGGTGAGGAAGGAATTGCTCCCTATCTTGATTGGTACACCTCAAATTGTATAGAGCCTCGTGGGAAGAGAGATGTAGGTGTCGGTGGTAATCTCTGGGATTATCTTAATGCTGAAGAGTTGGATTATATGGCAGCATTACCTGAGAAACCTGCTCTACATACTTTAAGTTTTGCCAGGTTGTTTGCCAGGATCGGAGGAACCTATAAAGGATTAATTCCAAAGATTGTCAAAGAAAGACCGGCGATCATGGAAAAGCTAAATAAGATGCAGGAAGATAAAGAGAACATCAAATTAAGGGTAGAAAAGATGGGCTTTCCCAATAGATGATAAGGTTAAAATTAAACCATTGAAAAAAGTTATAAAAAGTAATTGACAAGTTTGAAATTTTATAGTAAAAATAAAGATCAATTAACATTGAGGTATATATGGCTACGTATAGTGCAAAGAAGAACGAAATTGATAGATCCTGGTATGTGGTGGATGCCGATGATAAAGTATTGGGTAAATTGGCTAGTAAGATAGCCACTGTACTTAGGGGGAAACACAAGCCTGTCTTTACTCCCCACGTAGATACTGGTGATTTTGTAATTGTTGTCAATGCTGAGAAGATACATTTAACAGGTAATAAACTTGAAAATAAATTATATTATAGACACAGTGGTTATCCTGGCGGCATTAAAGTAAAAACTGCTAGTGAGATGTTAGAAAAAAAGCCAGAAGAAATTATTAGACATGCTGTAAAAGGAATGTTGCCCAAAAATAGACTGGGGAGGCAACAGTTTAAAAAACTGAAGGTTTATTCAGGCACTGATCATCCACATGAATCACAGATGCCCAAAGAGCTAAAGATTTAAATATTGAATAAGGTGTACGAATTATGGAAGACAATGTATTTTACGCAACTGGGAAAAGGAAAAGTGCTATCGCACGAGTCAGGATGAAGCCTGGCGAAGGAAAGTTTGAGATAAACAGAAGGGCGCTCGATGAGTATTTTGGAAACGAAATTTCTAAAATGGTCATTAAACAGCCAATTGAATTGACTGAGACATCAGGGAAATATGACATTTATGTTAATGTTAAAGGTGGTGGCATTAGCGGTCAGGCAGGAGCGATTAGACATGGTATTGCCAAGGCTCTCCTTGATGTTAACTCTGATTTCAGGGGTATATTAAAAAAGGCTGGTTTAATAACACGTGATTCCAGAATAAAAGAACGAAAAAAGTATGGGCAAAGAAAGGCCAGAGCAAAGTTTCAATTTTCTAAGAGGTAAGATATATTTTGTGATTTTCCCCGAAGGAGGCCTTTTGGCCTTCTTTTTTTATTCCAATCAGTTTTCTCTTTCCTGCGGAAGCAGGAATCTATAAGAAATCCTTGCAATCTAAAAAGACATTGGTCACAATAATTACAGAAGGTTAAATTAAAACAATGCTAAAAGCAGCAATAATAGGTGCAAGTGGATATACCGGATTTGAGTTGATGAGATTATCCGTTCAGCATCCCCACATGGAGCTTACTGCTGTTAGCTCTGAAAAATTTGCTGGGAAGAAAGTGGGAGAGGTATTTCCTTCTCTCCACGACAAGATAAAAGTTGATTTTAAGTCTATATCAGAAAAAGAGGGGGTAAGTGAGGCTGATTTTGTATTTGTTGCTCTACCTCATAAAGAAGCTATGAGTGTTGTGCCTCAATTGATAAAACAGGGCAAAAAGGTAATAGATTTAAGTGCTGATTTTCGATTCAACGATCCTGCTATATATGAAAAATGGTATCAAAAGCATACCGCTCCTGAATTGTTGCAAGATGCTGTATATGGTTTGTCTGAGCTTTATCGAGAGAAGATAAAGAATGCTCAATTAGTTGCAAATCCAGGATGTTACCCGACTGCTGTGATTTTGGCATTAGCTCCATTAATTAAGAATGATGTAATTGATTTGAATAATGTAATAGCTGATGCAAAATCTGGTGTAAGCGGGGCTGGAAGGAGTGTAGTGCTTTCTTCGCTTTTTGCTGAAGTTAACGAGGGAGTAAAGGCATATAAGGTGGCTAAACATCAGCATTTGCCAGAAATGGAGCAAGAGCTCAGTTTAATTGCTCAAAAGAATGTTTCTCTTTTATTCACCCCACATCTTATTCCCATGAATCGAGGAATCCTGGCTACAATCTATACCACAATGTCGAAAGAAATGTCGGAAAATGAGGTTTTAAATCTCTATAAGAACTTTTATCAGAATGACATATTTGTGAGAATCTGTCCATTAGGTACATTCCCATCTACAAACCAGGTAAAAGGCTCAAATTATTGTGATATAAGCATTACCATTGATTCAAGGACAAACCGACTTGTCATAGTTTCAGTTATTGATAATTTGATTAAAGGTGGTTCAGGACAAGCTGTGCAGAATATGAATATTATGGCAGGTTTTAGCGAAGAGTTAGGTATCAATCAGCCCGCACTTTTCCCTTGAGTATTGTCTTTAACTGCAGCAAAGAGATTGTTAAATCTGTTGTGAACGACAAAAATAAAAGTCATTGCGAGAAGCGTTAGCGACGAAGCAATCCCATGAGATTGCTTCGCTATCGCCCGCAATGACAGGTTATCGAGTGTTAACTTGTTTAAGTCGTTCACTATAGTATCCAGCACCAATAAGAATAATTACTCAATTTCTTTATTCTCTACTAAAATCTATCTCCTGTCTTTCATCCTGTGTTTGGAGGTAATAAGTTTAACTGCTTCCTCCCTATTGGATATAGTACCTTCCCTTTCAGCATTTTCAATCAGAGCCAGTAATTCCCCAACCTTTTCCCCCGGCTTTATATGTAAGGTTTCCATGACTTCATTACCATTAAGCAATGCCTTAAATCTGCTTTTTGGAAACTCCTGATAATAGTAATCGATTAAATGGCTAACGAACTTAAGGAAAGAGGTTTCTTTTTTTTCGCCTGGCAATGATTTTCGAGTTGCCATAAAATCAGCAATACCTATGATTAGTGTGTCTAAATAAGCGTCTTTGGCATCTTTTAAAAAACGATATTTTGCACGATCGGTTAGAGTTTCAAGTTTATAAAGATTGAGGAGACGCATGTGATGTCTGGTTATCGTGGTGATCATACGAATTGTTTTTCTTCCCAGCATAAACCGTTTGGCAATTCTCCGGTTAATTTTCACTCCAAAGCGATCATGGTGATAAAAATGTATTTGTTTTCCCCTTTCAATTTTAGTTAATGGTTTTCCTATATCATGAAGGAATGCCGTTAATATGAGAACTTGACTTCTTTGTATTTCGCTTTCCAACTGGTCGCTAAAATAATTTTTCAGTCGTTCTCCATATTGAGGAAAGTATTGTTTGATGTTTTCTAAAGTCTCTTCAGCAAAATGAACAGCTTTTAAAGAATGTTCCCATAAATCATAGTCATGGTGTGTTCCCTGTTCCACTCCTTTCATGCTTTCAATCTCTGGTATAAGCAGAGACAAAAGACCCAGTCGATCGAGTTCCAATAATGATTGAGTGGCATCGGGAAGATTCAGGATTTTAAAGAATTCACTTCTTATCCTTTCCCAGGGGGAAACCAGCAAATGATCTTTCATTTCTTTTATTAAATTAAGCGTGTTGGGTTCATAAGTGAAATTGAAATTTCTGGAGAATCGAACAGCACGAAGTATCCTTACCGGATCTTGACTGAAAGAAGTTGCAGAAGAGACTCGTATGTACTTTTTTTTAAAATCTTCAAGACCTTGAACAGGGTCAATTAGATTAAGCTCATCTTTTTCAAAGATATCGTTTAACTTAAGAGCAATAGAATTGATGGTGAAATCTCTATTCATTAAATCACGATTTATATCCCCATCGAGAATTGTAGAGAAATCGATGGTGTGATATGCACATTGATGATTAATGATGGCTCTATAGTTCCCCCTTTTATTGTCTAGACAAAAAAAACTCCCCATATATTTTTTTGAGAAATCTGAAGCTATGGAGCCTGCATTGCTTTCAACCAGGAAATCGAGATCATTACCAATGGAATTATTAATGTATAAATCCCTTATTGCCCCTCCCACCAGAAAAAATTCCTGTTTGTATTTTTTAGAGATTTCAAAAGCCGTTTTTATAAAAGGGGAATTTAAAAGTTGATTTAGAATTTTGTTCATTTGCAAAGAGTATCCTTTTTGCAAAAAGATTTTCTCACATTAGGATTAGAGGATTTCTTATTTTAATTCCGCAATCCGAAATCAGAAATCAGCATTCGCTCAATCCAGAATCCAGTATCTTTCTCTTACAACCCCACTCCATCAATTAAAGCCTGACAATTGGGGCATTTGCTGTCTTTTATCCTGTTTTCGATTATATTAAATCCCAGTCGTTGGATTAAAAGGTTGTTACAGTTGTAGCAGAATGTGTTTTCACTCCCTTCACCAGGCATATTGCCTTCATAGACATATCGCAAGCCTTCATTTAGACCAATCTCTCTGGCTTTTCTCAGAGTTTTAAGAGGGGTACGTGGTTTATCCGTGAGCCGATACGTGGGATAATATGCAGTGATATGCCAGGGGATAGATTCATCCAGGTTCTTTATAAACCTTGCGATATCACGTAATTCCTGATCGGAATCATTTAGTGTCGGGATTATTAAAGTGGTAATTTCTATCCAGATTCCCAGTTTATAATAAAGTGTTATTGAATCTAAAACAGGCTGTAATTTTGCACCACAAATGTTGCGGTAAAATTCATCGGAAAAACTTTTAAGATCGATGTTAGCTCCATCAAGGTAAGGATGTATTGCCTTTAAAGCTTCAGGCGTAATATATCCATTGGTGACAAAATTGTTGTAAATTCCTTCCTCTTTTGCAATTTTTGCTGTTTCGTATGCGTATTCAAAATAGATAGTTGGTTCAGTGTAAGTGTACGATATGCTTTTACAGTCATAGTCTCTGGCAAGTGATACAATCTTTGAAGGATGAAGCTCGTTACCAGCAATATGCTTCTGATCCCTTGGCATTTGAGAAATGCTGGAATTCTGACAGTGAAGACATTTGAAATTGCATCCTACAGTAGATATTGAGAATGAGCGTGACCCGGGGAAAAAATGGAAAAGGGGTTTTTTTTCAATAGGGTCGACACTCTCACTGACAGATTTTCCAAAAACGAGGCTATAAAGGATACCTTCTCTATTTTCTCTTACACCACAAATTCCTTTTTTCCCTTCCTTGATGGTACAATGATGGTGACAAAGGAAGCAGTTGACTTCCTGGTTCTCTCCTTTCTTGTAAAACATGGCTTCTTTCATTTGCCTTCTCCTTTTAATTAAGGGATCAGGGGGCAGGGTTCAGGGAACAGGAAAACAAAAAACATCGTTTCTAATATGTTTAAGAGAGGGTAGAATTTTTCTAACTTTTTTTAAATAGTTGATATCAAGCTCACCATAAATGATTTTCTCTCCATTTGAGCATTGGCCAATGACAGTGCCCCAGGGATCAACTATCATTGAATGACCATAATGACTATTACCTGAAGGATCCTTCCCATATTGATTGGGTGCAATGATATAGGCCTGATTTTCAATTGCCCGGGCTCTTAAAAGAATTTCCCAATGTGCTTTTCCAGTTTCATATGTAAAGGACGATGGAACGAAGATAATCCCAGCACCATTATCAGCCAGACGTCTAAAAAGTTCTGGAAATCGAAGGTCATAACATATAGTGAACCCAACCTTACAAAAAGGAATGCGGGCAGTCACAACCTCATTCCCAGAAGAATAAATTCTAGTTTCATCTATGGCTGATTTCCCTCTTTGATGTATTTTGAAGAGGTGAATTTTTCGATAGTACGCTATAATTTTACCACTGGGGTTGATCAGGAAACTTGTATTAAAAGGTCTGGAACCTTCATGGTTGGTCTGAATGATAGAACCACATAGAAGGAATATTTTAAGCGTTGCAGCCAGCTCAGACATTCGGAGTGAAGTGGGGCCTGGAATGGATTCACAATTATCGGGGATTTCTTTTCTGACTCCTCTCCAATTAAAAACTTCAGGCAGAGCTATTAATTTAGCCCCCCTGTGAGC
This sequence comes from uncultured bacterium, assembly GCA_965363405.1. GTDB lineage: Bacteria > Desulfobacterota > WTBG01 > WTBG01 > WTBG01 > WTBG01. The sequence goes on from CBDTTR010000072.1 coordinate 7,274, forward strand.
AGCTTTTTTAATGAGCTTGACTGCATTCTCAATGTTTAGTTTTTTGTCAGAACCTGCGTTTAATTGAATGGCTGCAGATAGTATCTTTTCCATAGATCAGGGTGTGCTTTCTTCAGACCAGGCTTCTTTAATAATGGATTTAAAATTGGTTAAGACTTCTTCTTCCTGAGCTTTGATTAAAGAAATTTCTTCAGAATCGATGAGTCCTCTCGTAAAGCAGTCATCGACATCATCCTGGTCAAGTATAGTAGCATTTCCATCAGTATCAAACCATATATCCAGTTCGAGATCTTCGTAGGTAACATGATTATCGCCTATGTCAGTATTTTTAGAGATGTGAAATAGATAACCTTTGAGTTCTCCATCGGGTTCCTTCATTTTCCATAATATGTAATTCCTGTGTTTCCAGTAGTGAGCAATTGTAATAGAGCCTTTTTTTATATGGATATCGTTAATCTTAGCAGAGCTTGGATTGACGTAGCGTAATACAAGGTAATCTTTCTCTTGATGCAGAAGATGACATGAAAATTCCTGGGGTGGCTTACCCCTGTGCAAACGTATTTCTTTAAAAGGTCTTTCCATAACATTAACGTCTGGCAAATCAGTTCATTTTTTTGACTCGTAACACGAAACGCGGAACTCGCAACACATTTTTAATCCTATCACCACAAATCCTAAAAAGCAATTATTTCAGATTTGAATTTCTAAATGGAGATAGGAAAGCTGACTTAAGATCGTTCATAGAAACTGAAATGTTTTCCAGTAACAAGCCATAGCAGGGTAGGGGGGTTAATATGAATATCGATAAAAAGATAGCCCCCCAGCATCTCACTGGAGGGCTTTAATAAATTTTGGTAAATCCTGGGAGAAAATCTATTTTTCTCACACTTTCATTAATCACCAGGCTTTTTAAAGGTGATATATCTGTGGTTTAGGGTGGAATTTGCAGGGATGGCTCCATCTGCAGGCACTGATTCTCCACCTGTTATATTTAAAGCAGCGTAGCGACCCTCATCTGTATTTATAAAGATGATTAGAGGTTCATCTAATGTTTGTTCTTCGTTTAATACAAAATGTGAAGTCAAGGTAAAGTTGCTATAGTAAAAATCTGTCTTGGTGATTTCATCAAACGGTGTCCCACCTGTATAAATTTCAAAAGGTGAATTTGAAAACAGCATCCATCCTGACTCATCTCCAGCATCATGAGGATCCGATGATCCGGTGTGATACCTGTACCAGAAGTCAACATTTTCTACCGGATTAGCAGAATTATTCCAGGTGTCATCACTGTCATTCTCATATTCCAATGATTGGGAGTCACCAGTATCAAGATTAATCGTTTCGTAAACAAACGTGGTGGAGGTCGCAGCCATCTCATATTCAGCAGTAAAATCTCCACTCCCCTCACGATATGTTTCAATCT
>CBDTTR010000073.1:0-8627 GCA_965363405.1 uncultured bacterium
AATGCTGTCCTGATATAGAGGAACTCATAAAACACTCTACGGACAGAGCAGGGAAGAAGTAGGCAGGTACACAGAGGTACCCGTTATCGTTTGAGTGCTCCTTGTCTGACATATTCTATCTTCCCTCTATCTTGCAGAAGTGTTTTTTTAGAAATTCATCGGAACATCTTCTCACGAAAAGAGAAATTCACTTAAGAATCTTTCTGTCCACTCCTCGCCGAAAAATGTTCTATACGGTCCGCCCCCGGGATCATTTTCAGCGTAGACGTTTTTAAACTCCTGTTTGAACTCAAGTACTTCCGTTCTACGTCTTTCATCCTCAATGGGCGTAGCCTCCTTTATTTTATCGATATAGAAATCGAGGTACTCTTTGAACCCTTGCTCTACTTTATCCTCATATTCCTTTGGGCACCGAAAGTAAAAAGGGTAACCGGAGGAATACGGCTTTGTCCACTCTCTCAATTCAGTACGTGACCCCTTGACTCTGGGAATATCTTTGTATTTCGCATTGATCGCAACTAGAGGTTCAGTGTAGCGCTTAAGGTAGTCCTCATCCCGCCGCAGGGGATGGATATCCACTAATATAAAAAGCCAGCGCTTTGTCTCCGCTGAATCATAAATCAGAACCGGAAAGTCATAGTCGTCTGTAGGCCATATAGTGGCGTTTCTCACATACACCGCCCCTTCAGCATTAAAAGCACCCAGCCTAACGGCATGGACCTTTTCAAATGTGTAAAGGCTGCTTAACTGTTCTATGAGGCCATCCTCCTGATCGAGCTTCTTGTGCGCAAATTCATCCGGCAGTTCGTGCTTCTTCATCTTGAAATGCTTTTCCAGCGTTTCAATCAAAATATCATTGAATATGAGCCTCAACGATTGGCCCGGTGCCCACTCTTTTCCTTTTACTGGCTCCGAATTGCCTTCATTGTGTTCCATCTGCTACTCCTTTTTATTGTTTGTCATAAAAACCCCTGCAGGAAACTGTCAGGGACTTTGTACAACAACCTGTCAATCGTTTTTTTTGGCCAGTGGAGAAAATACAACCATTGTTTGGCGGTATCCATGAAGTGAATCTGCGCGGGCTTTATTTTAATCGCGCACATCCTGTTGAAGAGCACCTCTTCATAATTCTCGCCGAGATTTCGCTATGTAGTTAAAACTCGTTTTGTTCATCCAATCTTCCTCTAACCACCGCCACCAGCCTCTTCAAATCCTCTTTCTTTAATTCCAAAAGAAAATCCAGATCGGTTTCCGTTTTTAGAATCTTCTGCAGTATTTTTATCAATTCTTCCTTATTCATAGATCAGCCTATTCAGTATTGTCAGATTGATTAAAACATAACGTAGTTCAGGATTAACCGATTGTCAAATCAAAACTGATAATCTAAGGGAATACCACTATAAAAATACCTTCTCTCAACTTAGAGATAACATACCACATATTGTATCTTCCATCTGCACACTGAAAGTCGTGTAACAGAGTGGCATTCCTACCACTCTGTCCCCTCAGAACCGAGCTTGCGAGTTTCCCAGCACACGGCTCAAGCACTTCACAAGCCTATCTCTGTATTAAGAAGACCCGGTGTTTAATCCAATATTCGATTTTTTTTTCACATCTGATGTTGCATATATGAAATCTTTCAACTTGCAAGAGTTGCAATATTGCAATACTTGTCTGTAACCGTTCAATCACCAAATTTCTCTAATCTATTGATATTAAATAGCTTTTTTCAATTTGTAATTTTTGGCATAAATAATGCTGTATTAAACACAAAACATAGAGGAGGAAATAGTGAAGGTTGCAATCCCCATGTTTAATAGCAGGGTATCACCGCGCTTTGATTTCGCTGCAAAGATATTGATAGTTACAATTGAAAGTGGGAAGATATCAGAACGACAAGAATATGCACTAACTAACATTCATCCGATCAGAAGGACCTCTCTATTATGTGAATTGGGAGTAAAGGTGATAATATGTGGTGGAATCAGCTGTTTTTATCATAGATTAATTGCAAATAGTAGGATACGGGTTATTCCTATGATTCAAGGGGAAATCGAGGAAGTACTTAACCATTTCATTGATGGCAGTTTGATTTCTTTGAGAGCGAATGATATTCCTGGGAAAAGGAGTAGATATCAGCGTGCAAAAAGAGGATGTAAGGGTAGAATGGCCAAGTAGTCTCATCGATTAATGAATGCTGATGCGAGTTTAGAAACGAATAATTTAAACTATCAACTTAAACAAACCCGGAAGATGGAAGAATCTTTTTGCAGGGTAGGATATAAGCAAGGTATCTTGCCTCAAGACCTAATTTATGCTAAATTCAGTTTGTAATTATTGAAATAATATGGTTAACTGCTATGTTTTGTTAAATTACATAGTTAAACTGTAGGGAGGAGTTGAATCATGAGTACAGAGAAATGTGATGAAAAGAAGGGCTGCCAAAGCTGTGAGACATCGGAAAAGTGTAGCCAGGAGGAGAAGGAGGCCCACGAACAGAAAATGCTTGATGAGAGAATGGCATCTGTAAAACATAAATTTATGGTAGTCAGCGGTAAAGGCGGGGTTGGGAAAAGTACAGTAGCAGTTAATTTAGCAGTAACGTTAGCTATGGAGGGTTATGACGTAGGGTTGATGGATGCGGATATTCATGGTCCCAACATCCCAAAAATGTTGGGTCTTGAAGATGAACGACCTGGTGCTACGAAGGAAGGTTTGCTGCCCATAACTACTATACATGGTCTCAAAGTTATATCAATGGCCTTCTTTTTGCAATCTAAGGATGATGCAGTAATCTGGCGCGGCCCATTAAAACACAGTCTCATCAAACAGTTTTTAGGAGAGGTTTGCTGGGGAGATTTAGATTATCTAATTGTTGATCTTCCTCCTGGAACTGGAGATGAGGCACTGAGCGTAGCACATCTACTTAAAAGCATTGATGGAGCTGTTATTGTTACGACTCCTCAGGATGTCGCCTTGCTTGACAGCAGAAAAGCAGTTACCTTTACGAGACAACTAAAAATACCTTTGGTGGGGATTGTTGAAAATATGAGTGGTTTTAACTGTCCACATTGCAATAAACCCATTGATCTTTTTAAGAAGGGGGGTGGCGAAAAAGCAGCAAGGGAAATGTTGATCCCCTTTCTAGGGCGAATTCCTATCGACCCTGAAATTGTCGTAAGTGGTGATAGTGGAACGCCACTGGTTGCTATTTCTGGTCATGAAGAGGCAAAAAATGCTTTTACAGAAATATCCAAAAGTTGGAGAAAGCTTCTGGAAGGAAAATCGAAAATCGATGATAAAAAGAGCGCACTGGTAACTTAAATCAATAAAGGAGGTACAGAAGAATGAAGAAGATAGCACTAGCATGTGAAGATAATAAAGGACTTAATGGTCAAATCAGTCAGCATTTTGGCCGTTGCCCCAGTTATCTGATTGTAGATGTTGAGGGGAATGAAATAAAAAAGTCTGATATTATTAGTAACCCTTATTATGATAACCATATTCCTGGTATGGTTCCTAAATTTATCAGCGAACAGGGAGCAAATGTCATGATTGCCGGAGGTATGGGGCCGAGAGCAATCGATATGTTTTCTAATTTTGGCATAGAGGTTGTAACTGGAGCAATAGGGAATGTTGGAAATGTTCTCAAGGCTTATTTGCAAGGAGAGATCAGCGGGGTAGAGCCATGCAAGCATGATCACCCTGGTGACCATGATAATTGTTGAAAATAATTTGCCACGGTACTTCGTACTCTTCATGAGTATTCTGGTTAAAAAGTCTCTGTGATCACTGTGGTTGTTATTCATGTTCCATTGAGAGGAAATAAAAATGAAAGTAGCTATCTCTGCGACAGGCGATAATCTAAATGCTGATGTTGATAAGCGCTTTGGACGTTGTTCATGGTTCTTATTTGTAGATACAGGATCTCTGCAATTTGAGGCAATAGGAAATAAAAATGCTGATGCTGCTTCTGGGGCAGGAACAGCATGCGCCCAGCTTGTTTTAGAAAAAGAAGTTGATGCAGTGATTTCCGGGCAAGTAGGTCCTAATGCTTATGAAGTTCTGAAACAGGGAGGGGTAAAAATATTTATTGCTTTACAGGAAATGAGTGCAAGAGAAGCTATAGATAAATTCAAAAACAATGAACTTAAGCAAATGGAGATGAAGGTTTTTTAAATATCATTTTCATTGTAAAAAGGAACTGTCGTTGCGAGCCTTAGCGCAACAATCTCATATTATAAATTGAAAATAAGAGGTGAAATTATGAAGCTATGTGTAACATCATCAGGGCAAGGATTAGAAGATGCTGTAGATCCCAGATTTGGCAGATGTCAATATTTTATATTTATTGATACCGAAAGCATGCAGTTTGAAGCTATTGAGAATCCTGCTATAAGCGCAGGTGGCGGAGCAGGGATTCAGGCTGGACAATTGGTTGGCAACAAGGGAGCAGAAGTAGTACTAACGGGTAATGTAGGACCTAATGCTTTCAATACACTTCAAGCAGCAGGTTTGAAAATTGTAGTAGGGTTGTCTGGTATTACGGTAGGACAGGCAATTGAAGAATTCAAATCTGGCAAGCACCAATATGTAGGTGATCCTTCTGTAGAAGCCCATTACGGTACAGGTGGGGGAGGTGGTAGTGTTCCTCCTGGCGGCATGGGAGCAGGTGGCGGCATGGGTGGAGGTAGAGGCATGGGTGGAGGTAGAGGCATGGGTGGAGGTAGAGGCATGGGAATGGGAAAAGGTATGGGAGCTGGTCCAATTCCACCCCAGCAACAACCACCATTACCGAAGGATGATGAGCTTAAAATGCTTAGCGAACAATCTCAGAAGATGAAAAATGACCTTGAGATGATTCAGGGTAGAATTGATGACCTAATGAAGAATAAATAAAACCGAACCATGAAGCCCACGAAAAAGCATGGAGAAGAAAACATTTTTTCAAATTCTCTCTGTTCTTTGTGGTTAAGGAGGAAAAGAAATGGCAGTAAAAGTAGATCTGGAAAAATGCACGGGTTGTGGAACATGTGAAGAAGTATGTCCAGTAGAGGCTATCAAAGTTGAAGATAAGAAAGCAAAGGTAGATAATGATGAATGTGTGGATTGTGGTACCTGTGTGGATGAATGTCCCGAAGATGCTTTGTCACTGGAAGAATAGAATCGATAGAGGAGGTGATTTTTATGCCGAGAGATGATGAAAAAGGCCCTCCTGGGGGTGGTTCTGGAACCGGAAGTGGTATGGAAGAAGATAGTGGCAGGGGAAGAATGGGAGGCAGTAAACCTGGTGCTGGTCCTGGAGGAGAGTGTGTATGTCCCTCCTGTGGAACTACTGCATCTCACCAGGCAGGAATACCCTGCTACCAAATAGAGTGCCCAAGCTGCGGTAAATCAATGGTGAGAAAGTAGGTAACTATTAAGCCACACGTCATTCCAGCAAAACTTATCCTCGACTCTGATTAGGGAGAAGGAATCTATATCGGATCAAGATACTGATTTTAGATTTACACTCCACGATCGAAGCTTGGGGCAGTTTTTCAGGGAATGACATAACTAGAAAAGATCTATTATGTTTTGTAATTGAAAACTTATAATTGAAGGCAATAGGATATGATTATATCAGTAGCAAGTGGAAAAGGAGGGACGGGTAAAACGATAATATCTACCAGTTTAGCTCTATCCCTTGGAGAAGTTCAGTTTTTAGACTGTGACGTAGAAGAGCCAAATGCACACATTTTTTTAAAACCACAAATCAATGAAAGAATATCGGCTGGCATACCAGTTCCTGAGGTAGATGAAACCAAATGTAACTTCTGCGGGAAATGTGCACAAATATGTGAGTTTAACGCCATAGTAGTCATTAAGAAAAAAGTACTTTTCTTTCCTGAACTCTGCCATGGGTGTGGCGGTTGTTCATACATTTGTCCGGAGAATGCAATTAAGGAGGTTGAAAGAGAAATAGGAGTTATAGAGAAAGGCCGTTCGGGCAATATAGATTTTTCCCACGGAATTTTAAATGTGGGAGAACCTATGGCCCCTCCTCTCATCAAGCAGGTAAAGGGACTTATCACCAACAATAAGGATGTTATTATTGACGCATCACCTGGAACTTCCTGCCCCGTGGTTGAAACAGTGAAGGGTAGTGATTTCTGCCTGTTGGTTACAGAACCTACGCCTTTTGGATTAAATGATTTGAAACTGGCAGTGGAAATGCTCAAAAAACTTGCTATTCCATGCGGAGTAGTTATCAATTGTGCTGATATAGGAGATGATGAGGTAAATAAATATTGTGAAAGTGAAAAGATTCCAATATTAATGACTATTCCCTGGGATCGAAAGATAGCTGAAGCCTATTCCAGGGGTACTCCATTAATAGAAGCATTGCCTGAATTCCGGAATAAATTTTCTAAACTTCATAAGGAAATAGAAAGGTTAAATGAAAGATGAAGCAATTAACTGTAATTAGCGGAAAGGGAGGCACTGGGAAAACCACAATTACTGCTGCCTTTGCCACGTTGTCAGATTCTCACGTGATAGCAGATTGTGATGTAGATGCTGCTGATCTCCATTTGATTTTACATCCAACTATAGAAAAAAGTGAGGAGTTCTATGGCGGTAAAATAGCGGTGATTGATAGCGATAAATGTCAGCAATGCGATGAGTGTATTAAAGTTTGCAGATTTGACGCTATTGAAGATTATGCCGTTGATCCCATCTCTTGTGAAGGTTGTGGTGTCTGTGTGCAGGCATGTCCGGATGGAGCCATCTCTATGGAAATGCATATGAATGGCCACTGGTTTATTTCTAATACCAGATCAGGGTATATGATACATGCTAAACTGGGTATAGCTGAAGAGAATTCTGGCAAGCTGGTAACGCTGGTAAGACAGCAGGCAAAAGTCATTGCTGAAAGGGAGAACAAAGAATATGTTATTATCGATGGTCCTCCTGGAATAGGCTGCCCGGTAATAGCAGCAATAAGTGGAGTCGATTTATTGCTGGCCGTTACAGAACCCACTTTATCTGGAATACATGATTTGGAGAGGGTGGTAGGGGTTGCCAAACATTTCAATGTTCCTGTCACAGTATGTATTAATAAATACGATATCAACGCTGAAAATACCTCAAAGATTGAAGAATTCTGTTTAAAAAATGATCTGGAAGTAGCAGGAAAAGTTCTCTATGATCCTGGGGTAACCAAGGCAATGGTAAACAAACAATCGGTGATTGAATACCCCTGTGGTGAGGTGACAAAAGAGATTACAAAAATCTGGGAAAGAGTGGAGAAGAAATTGAAGAATTAATAACCATCAAAATCACCCCCTCTCCCTTTGCAGGAAAAGGGGCTCTTGAAACAACACGGTCGAAACACTGGGGATAATACCCCTTCCCTTAATTCCCTCCTGCATAGGGAGGGGGAATTTGGCTTATAGCGAGATTGAAATAGTCAATAAGGAATGATATGTTATGGAACTAAGAGAAAAAGTTATTCAAGCACTAAAAGGAACAATAGATCCAGGAACCACTATAGATGTTATAAGTATGGGATTAATCAAGAATCTTAATGTGAGAGAAGATGGGGAAGTATCTCTTGATTTTCAGCCTTCTTCAAATGTTTGTCCTTTGGTTCTTACTTTAGCCCTTAAAATTCAGAATTCCCTAAAGAACCTGAATGAGGTAAAAAAACTTAGCGTAACAGTCATAGGCCACCAGAAAGCTGATGAAATGAATAGATATTTGAAAGAAGAAGGGGAATAAAATGCCTATTTTCGAGTATGAGTGTAAAGAATGTCAACATAGATTTGAAATACTGCGGATAAAAAAGAAGGATGAGAATGACTTGAGTTGTCCTCAGTGTGGATCCGGAAACGTTTTCAAATTATTGTCGGCATTTTCTTCCGGATCGGATACAGGCAACACAAAATCTGATACGTGTTCATCCGGCTCTTTTAGCTGAGCAAAATAATTACGAGATAGTTTATCTCGATCGTTCATTTTGCTGAGTTAATGACTACATGCAAGGATAAGAAGGAAAGTCATTGCGGGCAGAAGTGATGCAATATTAGTTGAAACTAAAGTATGTTAGAGAACGAAGGCACAGTTACAAATTTATTGCTGCTAAAATCAATAACCGTTTAAAAAAGGAGGAGATGTATCGATGCCAATTTATGAGTACAAATGTGTTGATTGTGGAAAATCATCTGAAATTATATCCGGAATAGGTGGCCAAAACGATGCTTTGCAATGCAAGCATTGTGGCAGTACATCAATGACAAAAATACCAACAGCCGCATCTATAGCTATGAATTATTCAAGACCAGCAGGTAAAACCTGTTGTGGCCGAGATGAACGTTGTGATACACCGCCATGTTCGGCAGATAGTCCCTGCTGCAAGAATTAAACTAAATGCTAGATACTAGATCCTGGATGCTAGATGCTGGATTTTAGATTAAAAGATCAAAGAAGTTGTCATTGCGAGGAGGTTGAAGACCAACGAAGCAATCTACTCTCCTGAAATATGCGAGAATTACACGTGTTCAAAACAAATTATCAAAACAAGGTTTTCAAGAAAGAAGTTGTTGAACTGGATAACCATTCTTTTAAAAATTGTGAATTCAGAGAAT
>CBDTTR010000074.1:0-8616 GCA_965363405.1 uncultured bacterium
AAAAATATATGTCATCAAAAAGGATACTTATTATAGATGATGAAGAAAACATGCTTCATATGCTTAAGACCATCCTTTCTAAGGAAGGCTATGAAATAATCACTGCTGGAAATGGAATAGAAGGTCTTGAGAAAATTGAAACCAATCTATTCGATACTATTCTGTGTGATCTCCGCATGCCTGAGATGGACGGGCTCTCTTTCCTTAAAACAGTAAAGGTTAAAAATACAGATTCAACTATCATCATGATGTCTGCATACGGGACCATAGATTTAGCTGTTGAAGCAATGAAGCAAGGAGCTTACGACTATATCTCCAAACCATTTAAACCTGACGAAATCATTTTAACCTTAAAAAAAGCTGAAGAACGTGAACGGTTGAGAAAAGAAAATATTCTTCTCAAAAAAGAAATCAAAAAAGAATTCGGTTTCGAAAATATAATAACTAAAAACGATAAGATGTTACAAATCTTTGAGACCATCCATAAGATTTCAGATTACGATACCTCCGTATTAATAATTGGAGAGAGTGGCACGGGCAAGGAATTGGTTGCTAAGGCTATTCACTACGATAGCAAAAGGAGTGGCAAACCATTCATTGCCATCAATTGCGGTGCTATTCCGGAGAATCTTCTGGAAAGTGAGTTGTTTGGCTATGTTAAAGGTGCTTTCACCGATGCTAACCAAAACAAAAAAGGCCTGTTTGAGGAAGCTGACGGGGGAACCATTCTTCTTGATGAAATCGGTGAGCTACCATCTAATCTGCAGGTCAAGCTCTTAAGGGCACTTCAAGAAGGAGAAGTAAGGAAGGTTGGAGATACCAAACAAATCAAGCTGGATGTCAGAATTATAGCAGCCACTTCTAAGAACCTGGGTCAAGAGGTAAGAAAAGATAGCTTTCGAGAAGATCTATTCTATCGTCTCAATGTTATACAAATCGATCTTCCTCCTCTCCGAGAAAGAAGGGAAGACATTCCGCTGCTGATCAATCACTTCATTAACCGCTACAATGGAAAGCATCACCTTAAGGCAAAAAACATTTCTTCTGCTGCATTAAATATTCTGGTGGAATATGATTGGCAGGGTAATATCAGAGAATTAGAGAACGCAATCGAACGAGCTGTGATCCTCTCGGAAGGGAGCTGTATTGAAGTATCAGCTCTCCCTCCAGACATCCGCAAATTGAAGGCACCCGGGGAAAAAGAGATGGTGAATGATGAATATTCGATAAAAAGAATTCACCTTATCATGGAAGAACAATTAATCAAAAAAGCATTGGATAAGACTAAAGGTAATCGTACCCAGGCAGCGAAACTTCTGGAGATTAGCCATCCCTCACTGCTCAGCAAAATGAAAGAATTCAGGATCAGGTAAATACAGTCACCTTTGTTTTCACTTTTTGTTTGCTGGCTTTCAAACCTGCCAGCATGATAACCTTCCCGTCATCTTTTATCATTGCCCATTTAATAAGTTGCTCTCGGAACCAACGTTATACGTCTTAAAAAAATTGGTTAGGGGTAAAGGACAAGGTTTGTATCTTAAAAAAAATACTTTGCTTTTCGCTAGACAAACCATTATAAATAATGACCAGAAAATTAGAGCACAAAAATAAATAAATCGGTTCTATACAAATGAGTTTAATACAGGCGTTGATATTGGGTGTTATTCAGGGATTAACAGAGTTCCTCCCTGTAAGCAGCTCAGGCCATTTAGTAATTTTTCAAAACCTCTTTGGGCTGAAGGAGCCCGATCTTTTTTTTGATGTGGCACTTCACTTTGGCACTCTTCTGGCTATCCTGATTGTCTTAAGGCAGGAAGTATCTTCTCTGCTTAAAGGCACATCCTGTTTTTTGGTGTACCTCATCAGAGGGAAAAAGTATACCCTGGATGATCAAGACAAAGCCATGGCAAGATTTGCCGGCCTTATTTTAATTGGTTTGATTCCCACAGCAGTGCTCGGTTTCTTTTTGCGAGATGTTTTTAGACTTCTCTTTAACTCGCTATTGGCGGTGGGTATCATGCTAATCATAACCGGCACATTTTTATGGCTGACGAAAATGACAGGAGAAGGAAATAAGGATAAAGTTAACATGTCTATTCTGGATGCGATAATTATAGGTTTTGTTCAGGGTTTATCTATCGCTCCTGGCATTTCAAGATCTGGTGCTACCATTGCCTTCGGGTTGTTTAGGAAACTAAAAAAAATGGTTGCGATTCGCTTCTCATTTCTCCTCTCTATCCCTGCTATCCTTGGAGCAATAATATTGGAGTGGGAAAATCCCATGCTTCATGAAGGTGAATTACTAAATATGATCTCAGGCACTTTGACCGCTGCTTTAGTAGGATATATCTGTCTTAGAATACTGATAAGAATGGTTCAGAAAGGACATTTCCATTTCTTTTCTCCTTATTGCTGGGCACTGGGAAGTTTGACCATAATTCTCTCTTTCATTTTAAAATAAGTTTCGCCACAAAGCGCACGAAGAAAAGTCAAGGGTAAAAGGTTCTGGATTTTCATTCTGCAATCCGAAATCAGAAATCCGCAATTGTCTAATCCAGTATCCAGAATCTAGCATCCAGGATCGTTTAACCATAGAAGGTAATTATGCATAAAGAACTTGCTATCGGCATTGATTTAGGTGGAACGAATATCAGGACAGCTTTAATAGACTCTTCTGGTGAAATAAAGGGCATCCGCAAGCAGTCAACCCAAGCTGAACTAGAAATGGTACAAATCCTGGAAAATATGGCAGATAGTATTATTCAGCTTCTTAATGAACAAAAAGTTAAAACAGAAGATGTTACAGGTATCGGCCTTGGTGCTCCCGGGTTTCTGTCTCTTGATTCAGGTGTAATCCGCTTTTCACCCAATCTGCCAACAGCAAAAGAAACTCCCCTTGTCAACATCCTGAAAAGGCTAACCAACCTTCCGGTTTATTTGGAAAATGATGCTAATGCTGCAGCCATCGGCGAACACTGGGTAGGAGCAGGACAGGGGGTAGACAATCTTCTATGCATAACACTTGGAACCGGGCTAGGGTCAGGATTTATCCTGAATGGCAAAGTATGGCACGGCAGTAATGACCTCGCCGGAGAACTAGGACATACTACCCTCTTTCCGGAGGGGCTGCCCTGCAACTGCGGAAGAAAAGGTTGTCTTGAGGCTTACGTTTCAGCCACTGGAATTGTTAACCGAATTCAGACAGCTCTTAAAGAAGGAAGAGAATCTTCTCTTAAAAATCTTTTTGAAAAGCAGGAAGAGCCTTTAACTTCTCTTATCGTTTATGAACATGCGGAGAGGGGAGACAGACTGGCTCGAGAGATTTTTGAAGAGACTGGCAGGTACTTAGCCATTTCCCTGGCAAATGTTCTGAATCTACTCGACTTAGAAATGATTATCATTGGAGGTCAGGTTTCTAAGGCTGGCGATCTACTTTTAAGACCCACTATCCAGGGTATAGAAAGAAGGGCAATTCGAGCAAAATACTACCCCATTAAGATAGTGCAACCCAAGCTGGGTGATCATGCTGGCATCATCGGTGCAGCTAAAATAGCATTTGATCATAATACTGGATAAAACGATTGCAGAATTCAGATTTCGGAATGTGGATTTAAAGCACAAAATCCAAAAAAAGAATTGGGGGATTTAGAAATTATGGAATTCTCTTGCACCAATCTAATTGTCAGTATTTTTACTAATTCCTCAATCCCTGAATTCCTTAATTTCTAATTTCTTTGTTACCCTCCCGTAAACTTCTTCCACAGAAATTTCTTCCAGGCACCTCCTATTCACACACCTTTTCATCTCCTCTCTTGAACAGGGAGAACACGTAAACCCTCCTTTATACATTACTGAAACATTATCCCCCCGCATACCCCAAACCTGCGGGTCTGTGGGACCGAAGAGCGCCACAACAGGTATTCCCACTGCAGCAGCAACATGGGTGATACCTGAATCATTCCCCACATAAACATCGCACTTTTTGAGGATAGCAGCCAATTCGTTTAAGGGTAGATTTGCGATGGGAATGATGGCTTCGGAATCAATGAGGCCAAAATATTCTTGTACCATTTTTTCATCCGCAGGTCCAATAGGCAAAATGATTTTAGCACCATCCATCTTAATCAGTTTCTCACTCAGCTGAACAAAACGGCCAGTTGGCCACACTTTCATCCTGCTCCCACTGCCTATATGGATAGCAACTTTAAGAGAATTATCATTAAGCCGCCTTTTATTAAAGAATTCTGTAGCTCGTTTACCATCTTCTTCATCAGGAAAAAGCCTGGGAACTTTATCGAGTGTTTTATAACCTAAATGCGATAGCTGATATAACTGATGGTCAATAATATGCACATCCTCGTCGTTATGTGGAAAAGTATCAATAAAACACACCCCTTTTACGTTAACCTTTTTAAGATTGTGGAAAAGAGTTTTCGATCCTTCTCGCCCAAAAATAATGATGAGATCAAATTGCTTAAAATGTTCTATCAACTTTGCATCCAATACGCTTTTTTCACTATAGAACTGTGCCATCCCTTTCTGATCGATAGAAGAAATCTTGTCAGCATAGAATCTTTTTTCAACTAACTGAAGGATATGCAGGTAACCCCGGATCTCAACAGAGGCATCAGGATAACTGTTTTTGAAAGAGGAAATGGCAGGAAGACTTAAAATAAAATCGCCTATAGCGCCTTGATGAATGATGAGGATGCGATTAACATGCTTCATATACAACCGTTGCGTGTTACGAGTTTCGTGTTACGGGTTTAACAACATCATTTTCTTTTAACATGCAACCCGCAACATGTAACTCGCATCTATATATTGCTTTCTTCTGCGCCAAAAAATAAATCTCCTGTTATTTAAATTTGCGACGTATATAACTGTCTATCCTCTCCATCCCCTCCTTAATATTTTCAAGGGAATTGGCATAGGAAAAACGGAGATAACCTTCTGCATTTTTACCAAAGTCGATACCGGGAGTTACTCCCACCTTTGCCTCCTTAAGGATCTCAAAAGCAAATTTGAACGAATCTTTAGAAAACTTCTTTGCATTTGCCAACACATAAAAAGCACCCGTTGGTTCAACGGTAATGCCGAAACCGAGTTCTCTTAATTGTGGGATAATAAATTTCCTTCTCTCATCAAAGGTTTTCCTCATACGTTCCACGTCTTTTTGAGCATATCTTAAAGCAGCAACACCAGCCCACTGGACAAAGGCATTTGCAGAAATGAAAAAGTTCTGATGCATTTTTTGCAGGGGACGTATAAACTCTTTGGGAACAATAATATAGCCCAGTCTCCAGCCTGTCATGGCATAGAGCTTGGAGAAACCATTAATGACAAAACAGCGATCCGTAAATTCCAGGATGGAGTGTTCTTTTCCCTCATAAACCAGTCCATGGTAAATCTCATCAGAAATGATGTAGGGTTTCAATGCACTGATTTCTTTCATTCTTTCTGGCTCAAGCAGGTTGCCGGTGGGATTAGAGGGTGAATTGACAAGAATGGCTTTCGTTCTTTTACCTATCCTGTCAGCGATAATTTCCGGTCGATATTGGAAACCATCTTCTTCAAATACTTTTATAAAATCAGGGGTACCATCTGTCATGGTAATAAAGTTGGGGTAGCAAGCATAATGGGGGTCAGAAAGTATGACTTTGTCTCCAGATTCCAGGAGGGAAAAGAATGCCAGCAGCATAGCTGGCGACGTACCAGAGGTCACTAAGATTTGTTCGGGGCAGATGGTAACCTTATAGCGATTACGATAATACTCTGCGATTGCTTCCCTCAGTTCCATAAGACCAAGACTATGGGTGTAGTGGGTTTTTCCATCCACAATCGCCTTAATGGCAGCATCTTTGATACACTGAGGCGTATCAAAATCAGGTTCCCCTACTTCCAGATGAATGACATGCTCACCTCTCCTCTCCATCTCAGATGCCTTTTCCATCACTTCCATAACAATAAAAGGTGGGATCTTTGAAGATTTTTTAGAGATCATGCTGTTGTCCTTTCAATTTAAACGAAACCTTGAGTAAATGGAACCAGAACACGAATGGTTAGCAATACGAAAAAACAAAATCCAGTATCCAGAAGATCAATACCCCAATTCCCCAATCCCTTAATCCCTAAATTCCTTAATTCCCTCTCTTTAGAAAATGTATCGTTTCGCAAAGGTGATTGTCAAGTATTTGTTGCACTTGCTTTCATCCAAAACATTCACTTTTTTCAACACAATAAGCTCACTTTACCATTTGACTTTACAACATTATTCTAATAGTATTTAACTCAGAATATGGGTTCAAAGTTGATTTGCAAACAAGGTAAACGATACGGGGAATAGTAATGAGACTCATAATTGGCATTACTGGTGCAAGCGGAAGTATATATGGTATCCGATTGCTGGAATTTTTGCAAAGCAGAAAAGATATCGAGACACATCTCGTTATCAGTAAAATAGCAGAGAGCGTCATTCTTTATGAAACCGATTATACAGACATTGAACAGGTGACGAGACTGGCTGATCACTGTTATAAGGATGATGACTTGACTGCACCCATATCAAGTGGCTCTTTCCTCACCGATGGAATGATTGTGGTTCCCTGCAGTGCCAAAACTCTTTCTGCTGTAGCTCACTCCTATGGCGAAAATTTGATAGCCCGTGCATCTGATGTCTGTTTGAAGGAAAGACGGAAATTTGTTCTTGTCTTCAGGGAAACTCCTTTAACCCTGTCTCATATCGAAAACATGAAGAACGTAACCAGCATGGGGGGTATCATTCTTCCTCCTATCCCCGGTTTCTATTCTAAACCACAGACCATAGATGACCTAATCAACCACATTGTGGGAAAGGTCTTGGATTTATTTAGAATTGAACACAGCCTTTTTAAACGGTGGGGAAATAGCATCACTAAAAGCACTTGACAACCTGCTTTTGATATGTAAATCTTCATTATTCATAACTATTTACCACAGAGTTCGCGGAGTGCGCTGAGAAAAACATAAAAGAAAATGGTTATTGGTTTTACTCAGCAAGAAATTGGCAAAATGTATTTTTGCTGCTTAAATTACCGCAATCCCATGAGATTGCTTCGCTATCGCTCGCAATGACCGGCTGTTGAATGTCAATTCATTGAAGTCGTTCACTATAGTTGGATTAGGAACCCCTATCCAGCAGAAATATTTTATTACCTCTGCGCTCTTAGCGATCTCTGCGGTGAGCAAATATACTAATTAGAAAAAGGAGCCTAAAATATGCCTAAAAAGAAGATTTACGAAAGGACACTAGAGGATTACAGGGAACAGGCCTGGGGTGACGCACGCTGCAACTGGTGTCAGAATCAGTGGGGATGGAATGTAAAAAGCAGCAAATACAATGAGATCTGTCCTGAGTTCAGGTACAAGCGTTTTGCTGCCTATAGCGGGATGGGTAAATTTCATATCATCCGGGCCCTCTTGGAAGAGGATTTTGATTATACAGATTCCGAGGCGCTGGTAGATATTGCCTTTCGCTGCACCTCCTGCGGTGCATGTGAGATGAACTGCCTCCGTTTAACTGAAAAGGAACCACTTAAGGCAGGAGAAGCGCTGAAGACGAGGTTGATTGAGAAAGGCCTGGCACCACTACCTGCCCATAAGGAACTCCTGACCAGTATTGCAAACTACGACAACCCCTGGAAACAACCAAGAGCACAGAAAGCCCAATGGGCTAAAGAATTAAAATTAAAGAATGCTAATGAAGAAAAGTGCGAAATCCTCTTTTTTGCAGGTTGCACTCCTGCTTTTGACCCTGTTTTAAAACATGATATAGTAAACTCGGCAAAGATACTCAAAGGTTGTGGAGTAGATATTGGAATCTTTGCTGACAAGGAGATTTGTTGTGGTAGCCCAGCTATTCGACTGGGTGATCGGGAGACGTTCTTTTCCCTTGTCAAAAGAAACATTGAAGAATTCACCAAAGCAGGTGTAAAAGAAATAATTACTCAGTGTGCAGGGTGCTACCACGTGTTAAAGTATGATTTTCCGGAGGTTCCCGACATACCAGAGATCACATTTAAGGTTTATCATGTTTCAGAATATATGGAATCATTGCTCAAAGAAGGCAAAATAAAATTTACTAAAGAGATACCCCTCACAGTAACCTGGCATGATCCCTGTCATATTGGGAGACACTGTGGCATTTATGAGGAACCACGGAATATCTTAAAAGCCATCCCGGGTATCAAATTAGTAGAGATGGAGCGGATAAAAGACCAGGCGTGGTGTTGTGGTGCAGGAGGTGGTGTAAGAGCTGCCTATCCGGATTTGGCTTTCAAATGTGCAGAAGAGCGGATAGAAGAGGCAAAGGAGACAGGTGCAGAGGCACTGGTTACCTGTTGTCCTTACTGCGAACAAAATTTAGCCGATCCTTTAAAAGCACAGGGTGAGACTATGAAGCTTTATGATCTCACTGATCTTATGCTTCAGGCTATGTAACGTACTACAATACCATCTTAAAATAAGAAAAAAGTGGTTAGAAAATCATTTCTAACCACTTTTTTCTTGGAAAGTTCTGAGAGAATTGGGGAATTTGAGATTTGGGAATTTAGGGGTTCTCTTGAATGGATCTAATTA
>CBDTTR010000075.1:0-8432 GCA_965363405.1 uncultured bacterium
TAGTTAGTATAGGATAAAGGCAAATTTGTGTCAACGGGAATGATATTGCATTATTCGATCGTGACCTTGGCGTCTTCTATGATGACGTCGTATTTGTAACCGGAACCAAAATCCCTGTTTATAACAACCACACCGCTTACCAGAACGGTGTCACCTGCCTTGACATTAGTAGCGGTAGTGACGGTTAGGTCATCGGTACCCTTGGTGCCAGTTCCATCCTGCAGGTGGATCCAATTCTTACTCATAATATTAGGACTAAACTTGACTACCTTAGCTCGTACCATAACTTCCTTTCCAGCCAGGTCACCTTTTTCTTCATAGATCTCGGCAATTGTCTTGCCTCCACCAGGTTTTTTGATCTCTGAAAAATCTACATTTGCAGAAGGAGAAACAGGGATATCCTTTTGAGTACTCCCTGGATGTCCTTCAGTAAGTTGGCTGCTCGTCTGTTCGGTACCGCCCACTAAAATATTGCCAGCGAAGTAGACAACATCAAAAGTACGGTCAAGCGTTTTACTGTGATAATTCTTCATCGGCATCCCTTTGGGAACAGTAACTTCATCACCCACTTTTACCTGAAACTCAGGGGCTGCCGCCCAGATCTTTTCACTTCCGGTGTCAACCTGGACATAGGTATAGCCGCCAGTGTTAATGGTTTCGACAACATTGCCTGTATATCCAGATATGGCAGGCTGAGCCTTTGTGGACGAATCTGATGTGGGTACCTTAGCGTTTTTAGGTGTTTTGCCATTGCAACAGGTTACGGTAGTTAAGGTTGCCAGAACAAGCAATGTCAAGTAAAGACCTCTTTTCATAATTTATCCTCCATTAAGTTGGTTTAGATTAATCCAGAACAGATAATATTATGGAACAATAGCATATTTCAGGATGGCACACAAGTGTTTACAAAACAACTTTACAAAACGACATAATCTGAATTTGATTGCTGTAAAAAATTTACAACAGTTCTTTAATGTAAAAGAAAAGTGCTGTTCCAGAAAAAACCAGTTTCAGTCCAGTACTTACCATGTACCCGACGAAGATGCCCCAGCTGGCTCGTAAGGCTTTTCTTCCCTCCTTGCCGGCTAAGAGTTCTCCAGAAAATGCTCCCACAATTCCACCGATGAGTATTCCCCATGGTGGGAAGAAGAAAAACCCTGCTAACATTCCTATGATGGAACCCCAGATTCCTGATTTTGATGCCCCGTACTTTTTTGCTCCTCCCGCAGGCACCACATAATCCAAAACTGTAACAACTATCATCAAAACTGCCATGATAATCAAAAATTTCGCACTGAAGGGTTCCCAGTTTTTTGCGTAGGAAAGGATGATTAAAGCTAAAAAACTGAGGGGTGGACCTGGTATAACAGGCACGATGCAACCAACAAGAGCAATAAATACTAGAAGCAATCCAAGAATTATTAATAATATGGTCAACTGAGTATTCCTATTATATTATCTGTGTAAAGAAGTGAGTTTGTTTTTATTTTGACAGTATAGATAGAAAATGATTGTGTGTCAATGTAAATGGCATCGCTCAATCATTACTGCATACTCATGATTTCACATGGGGAGTTGAAAAAGGTTAAGGGTATGTAGTATGATATAATAAAGGTTTGTAAAAAATTGTGGACTTTTGTTGTTGAAGAAATATGATAGCGCAGTAATTTTTAATCGTACGCTTAATGTGTGAAGGGGGTAAGAAATGAGGATTGTGCGTTTCAAAAAAGGGAATGGTACTTATTATGGAATCTTGGAAGGGACATTTGTAAATGAGTTGAAAAGAGATGTTTTTACCCCGTTAGAGAAAAAGTCTCATCAGAACTTTATAACCGGCTCTGCTCGACATGAGCTTACAGGGAGGCAGTATCCACTGGAGGAATTGAAGATTCTTGCACCCTGCCAGCCTACGAAGATCGTTGCCCTGGGGCTCAATTACCGCTCACATGCCGAGGAATTGAAGATGAAACTTCCAGAAGACCCTCTGCTCTTTCTTAAGCCTTCAACTGCAGTGGTTGGTCCAAATGAGGACATTATCTATCCTGCTATGTCCCATAGAGTAGACTATGAAGCTGAGCTGGGAGTGGTTATAGGTAGAAAGACAAAAGGTGTCTCTGAAGATGAGGCAGAAGAATATATATTAGGCTATACCTGCTTTAACGATGTTACGGCGAGAGATTTACAAGGAAAAGATAAGCAATTTACACGATCCAAGGGATTTGATACCTTCGCGCCTATGGGGCCCTGGATTGAAACGGAACTTAATCCTGCTAACCTTAAGGTTGAATCCTACCTTAACGGCGAGCGGAAACAGTCTGGCACTACAGCAGACCTGATTTTTTCAGTGTTACAGCTGGTATCCTTTATTTCAAATGTTATGACACTTGTGCCAGGGGATGTAATAGCTACTGGAACGCCGGCAGGAATAGGGCCCATGCATGTGGGAGACACCATTGAGATTGTGGTTGAAGGGATTGGGACGTTAAAAAATGAGGTTTCGTAATACTGCAACGACACTTTATACGCATCCCTCTCTATCAAGGGTAAGGGTGGGGGTCATTCCTGCGGGAGCAGGAATCCAGATTTTTTAATTTTCACTTTACATCCGCAGTAATTGCTTGAAATCCATGGGATTCTGGTCAATTACCTTACACGCCTTCTTTCTGCACAGAAGGCTGCTCTCCTATTTTTTCTATATTTTTCAATAACATATACTATCTAAATATAAGTTGATCACCCAATTGAGCTGACTTGTAAACACAATATATATGTATTAAAATAAAAAAAATACAATATATTGATTTTTTTACTTGACAGAGGGCATGTATTTATAATATATAAGATATACATAAATGTAATATTACTTTTAAAGGGGGGATTTGTTCCATTATAAGTTAGTATAACGTCGTTATGAAGGGAGGTGATTGTATTGGGAAATAAAGTATTACGTAGTATCTATTTAGATATAGCGCAAGTAGAAAGGATTAAAAGATTGTCAGAATTAACCAAAGTTCCTCAGGCAGTATATGTGAGAGAAGGGCTGGACCTCTTGCTTAGCAAGTACGAAGCGAAGATGAATACCAACCCTCACAATCTGGTAGTAGAAGAGCAGGCTTAATCAATTTAAGGAAGCTGCTTCAGTTAGATTTGTTCTGATATGATGGTTGTAAGAATAGTTAATTCTCCTATATTGAGTTGCCAGAAGTATAACCTGCGGTTTGCGGATAAAATAAAAGGCAGCAAACTTAAAGCTGGGTTTTTAATCTGCTTTATGCAAGCAGATTAATTCCAGGAAAAGGAGACAGATATGCGTACGATAGCCATCGCAAATCAGAAAGGTGGTTGTGGGAAGACTACCACTGCAATTAACCTCTCGGCTTGCTTGACACTGAATAACAAGAAGGTTCTATTAATTGATTTAGACCCGCAATCGAACACATCGATCGGATTGGATATCAAAGTTGAAGAACTTGAAAAGAGTATCTATGATATCTTCTCTGAATCGAACAGGAAAAGTCTGGATGATGTAATCCTGGGTATTGATCAGGGTTTTGACCTTGCACCATCACAATTGATCTTAAGTGCTGTGGAACAGGAGCTTGCTGGGAAAGCGGGTCGTGAAAGCATGCTGTTAAGAAGTGTTCATCGCATGCACAAGGACTATGACTATGTTGTTGTTGATTGTCCTCCAAGCTTGGGGCTTCTTACCTTTAATGCATTAAGAGCATGCAGTGAGGTACTCATCCCCATAGAGATGAGTGTTTTCTCTTTGCAGGGCGTTGCCCGCTTGCTTGAGATCATCGCAATCCTGAAAGCAGAATATGGACATGAGGTTAAACCCAAGGCATTAGCTACTATGTGTAACCCAAGAACCTTATTTGCCCAAGAAGTGCTAGGAGATATAAAGAATCATTTTGGGCAAGATGTCTATGAAACGATAATCCATTCCACAGTGAGGCTAAAAGAGGCTGCTGGATTTGGTGTACCCATCCATAAATATAGTAAAAAGTGTAGAGGTGCTGTGGATTATATGGAATTGGCAGGTGAGGTTGTTTCTGAAGAAAAAAGGATGGGCAAGGTTAAATCTCCTTCTGTACAGTTAGGTCCCCGACAAGTGAAAGAAGGGGTTGTCTTTAGCTACTATGACCCCATTGCAAAGAGTGTGCAACTGGTTGGTGATTTTAGTAAATGGGAGCCCCTGGAGGATTTGATGGTTCAGGAAAAAGAGAATAAGATCTGGAAGGGAATTGTTACTCTTAAGCCGGGTAATTACCAATATAAATTCGTTGTGGATGGCGAATGGAGAATCGACCCTTACAACTCTGAGGTAATGACCAGCGATATAGGTGTAAACAATTCGACTGTGGAAGTTTCATAACAGTAATTCGTTTCATCGCCAGACTATTTTGAATTTCGCATTCTACAATTTTATCCATTATCTGTTTAAAATCGCACTCGATTCTGGACAGATACTCAGAACCCTCTATAGTCCGTGACAATTTACCTATGAAAAAAATGAAAAGATTGGGTAGGGGGTTAGAGGATTTCTCTCACCTTTTTCTCTCGTCTGAATCTGAAAACAAAGAGCATGTTTCCGGCATAAATCAGGATGTAGTTTGTGAAAAGGAAAATGCCGGGACTCCTGCCCGGCCAATTTGTATTATCAGTGATAAGGGGATAGCAGAGCGCGCATTTTTAACGGTCAACCTGGCATTAGATATCGCAAATCAGGGGAAAAAGGTACTGGTGTTTGATGCAGACTTCAGCCTGCCAAGGCTGTGTATGTTATTGGAAGTGTCTGCACATAATTCTACTTTACATCTTATTGCTGAAGATGGTGGGGAAGGAATTATTGAGGAGGGGATTGATGGTGTTAAGTTGATTACTCTGGATATTGATGTTTCGGACATTCACACTCTTAGCGAAAGTGAGAGAAACTCCATTAAAAGATATTTTAAGAATGCTGAGGAAGAAGCTGAAATCATGCTGATTAATATTTCTCCTGGTTTCATGCACAACATGCAAGCTATTCTCAAATCCGTTAGTGAAATTATCGTGATTACCCCTCAGCCGGTAGCTGAGATGATTAATGCTTATGGTATAATTAAAAAGATTTTTCAGGTTAATGGAAATGCTCATGTAGGAATTGTGTCAAGCAGGATTGGTGTCAACAACCAGGCAGAAGCAGTATTTAAAAAGATGCAGAGAATTGTTAAAAAATTTTTAGATAAGCCGCTCTATAATTATGGTTATATACCTGAAGACAGGGAGATATCGCTTTCCCTGAAAAGTCGAAGACCACTTGTCCTTACTTCCCCTTCTTCGAAGACAGTAAAATGTGTTACGGAGATTTCGCAGTGTATTCTAGGGACGGATAATAACAGGAGAGAAGAATCAGCGATTGAAAGAAACCATTTTAGTTTTGCTGAGAAATTGTTTGATAATACTTGCTGATTTTTTGTGTAGTAATTTCCCATGCTATACAAATAACTAACTGTCATTGCGAGGAGCGCCAGCGACGAAGAAATCTCCTGAAGAGACTCTGGACAGGCTCCGCAATCCAATCAAAAAGTCTCTGAGCATATCCTGTATAATCTTTAGAAATGAGATTGCCACGCCCTTTGGGCTCGCAATGACTGTGATTTTAGGTATGTGAAAATACTATATGTGGTGTTAAGACCGGGAAAGAAAGACAATGGCATTTATTTTAAAGAAGGTTGAGGATTTCCCCAAAGAAGAGATTAAAAATCTTGTTGCGGGAAATAATAAGGTGCTCGATAAAAGCCTTGAGCTTATTGGAAGGAATTTAGGGACGAGAAGTGAGAGGCTATGGGATCTCGTAGGGATTGATGATAAAAAGAGGTTGGTTTTAATCAATGTTGAGTTACGGTATCATGACAAAATGCTCTATCAAATTGTGAATCGTCTTGACTGGGCGTGGGAAAATATGGAGAACATTAATAAAATGCACCCCTCTTATGTGATAGACGATAGTCAGATGCCTCGAGTGATTGTTGTGGCCCCTTCTTATTCCCCATTTTTTAAGAAGAGTATAACCTATCTTAACTATAGAATAAAAATCGATCTCTTTACCTTTACCTGTTTGGAGAATACTGCCGGAAAAGGTATCTTCTTAGAACCAGTAGAGATAAGAGTAAGATATGATCACGTTTTAAAAGCTGATAGTAAAAACCTGCAGCCTATAGAAGTTTCCGATGGTACGAAGGTTACCACTGAAGAGATAATGGAGTTCCTCCACTAAATAAAAGGTGTTGATAACCCCCCATCAATTGTCTTCCTTTAAAATTAGTCTGCCCTTTCTAAAAGCTTTTATGCGGATAAGCTAAGGGGCGCTACTCTCTTTTTCTCTTGTGCTGATTTTACCCCGTTAGAGAGAAAATACTGCCATTTTTATTGGGGTTTACCCAAGTTTGATGACGCAATTATCTTCGCCAAATGGGTTGGCCGCATATGACTCACACCCCGGGTCATTTTGCCATTGACCATCAACCAAGAATCTGTATTCGTAGCTCCCTGGAGACAGATTAACATTTGTTTTCCACAACCCATTTGAGGCTTTCTCAAGGGGATTGGCTTCAGGGTTCCAGGAATTAAAGTCCCCAGCCAGGAGTACGCTCTGGGCTTCTGGAGCCATGAATTGAAAAGTGGCTTTCTTATGATTTTGTTTCTTTGGCGTACTCTTCTTTGTTTCTTTTTTCTTAACCATGATTATAGCCCTCCATACAATTAAATTTTTAAAAAACCTAACAAAACACTTCATAATTTATATCCGGGAAAATGTTGTTCATTTCCTCAGCTTCTTTTAGCCAGCACTGATCAATAGTCCCTCTTTTTACATCATCACAGATTTTGTCAAACCTTGCAATGTGATCATTTGTTCTTTTGACTGCATATTCAACCATAGTGCTGGTTTTCATAATAAAAGCCCAATCGCTGCTTTGAGCGAGTAATAGTTCTCGAGCAGCCTGATTGAGAGCCCTCCCTGTTAAACCATTCACTCCTCTATGGGTTCTTGCTAATTCAACCATATGATCTGCCGCTTTATGGAGATGGGGATAAATCCAGTCATTGCTTCCATTTAACCATACCTCATTGTATCCTTTGTAGCCCCAGCTTGTTGCTGAAGGGCTACAAACTTGATTAACAGGGTGCCTTTCCAGGTAATCGGAAGGGGTTATAAGCTCAATAATGTTTTGATTATTCACGATCTTTCGAATTAAATAATTAATCCAATCCGGTCCTTCAAACCACCAGTGCCCAAACAACTCAGCATCGTAAGGAGTAACCAGGATAGGAGGTCTGTCCATCCAGTAGGAAAGGTGTTCAATCTGTTTTTCCCGATTAAACATAAAATTGCCAGCGTGAGTAGCAGCCTTTTCTATTCCCCACTCGGGTGTGTAAGGTTCTTTATGATCTGTCTTGCCAGTTATCCGGTGATATTTAATTCCGGTATTTATCCTTATCCCATCTCTATGAATATAGGGTTTAATGTAATCGAAATCTAGGTCGTATCCGATATCTCTATAAAACTCTCTGTAATCGTAGTCACCAGGGTATCCTTCTTCAGAACTCCAAACCTGCTTGGAGGATTCATGATCTCTACCGAAAGCTGCAGTACCATTGTGACAATAGATAGGGGCATAGGTGCCGTAGCGAGGTTTTGGTTCGGCGTTAAGTATGCCATGCGTGTCAAGAACAAAGTACCTTATACCCGTATCTTTTAGCGTTTCTTCTAATCCTGGGTAGTAACCACATTCTGGAAGCCAGATACCCTTGGGTTTTCTTCCAAATACCTTCTGATAGTGTTCAACTGCTATGTAAATCTGTGCTTTGACAGCAAGGGGATTCATTCTAATCAGTGGCAGGTAAGCGTGGGTGGCAGGGCAGGTAATGATTTCTAATCTACCCATATCCTGGAACTTTTTAAAGGCTGTGATCAGGTTCTTTTTGTACTTGATGACAAAGATGGTGCGTGCCTCCATAAACCTTTTATGATACATGATTGCCAGTTTAAGGAATTGAGGATGCCGGCGATTTCTTGACATTTCCTTTTCTGCTAGTTCGATTAACTTTTCTATATGGTTGATATACCTCGATTGAAGTAAATCATCTTCCAGCATGGAGATGAGGCTAGGAGTAATGGACATTGTAATACGATAAGGAATGGTATCTCTTATCAATCCTTCAAGCACCTTGATCAGAGGAATATAAGTCTCAGTTATAGCTTCGTAGAGCCAGTCTTCTTCCAGGAAGTCATCGTGCTCTGGATGCCTCACAAAAGGAAGATGGGCATGAAGTATGAGAGAGAGATAGCCTTTAACCATTATGAACGTCTCGGTAATTATAAAACTATTAGTTAGTGCTTGACCGAAAACCCCATTTTTCGGTCAAAAATTCGAAATTCGAAGCAC
>CBDTTR010000076.1:0-8396 GCA_965363405.1 uncultured bacterium
CCATATCCTGGGACAAAAAATCTATATGGGGTCTAATGTCAATACCGTATTTGTTAAGGGTTTCATCATTGGCCTTATCAAGAATGAGGACACAATAGTAACTGGTGAGGATTCTCATCTTTGAATCCCTCCGCAATAAGTAACTCTTACCAGCCAGTGTATTTAGAAAAAAGCTGGCATATTCATACAATACTTCTGGGGAAGGAGAGTCCTTTATTAACTCTTCACAAGGATCACCTGAGGTAAACAAAGTAAAAAAAGTTGCCATAATTGTTTCAATAACTTCAGACTCATTCTTTACTATCTCTTTAATACATTCGACTCGCTTTCTTCCCAGAACCCTATAGAAATGAGCCATGTTGCGTATCAAAGTGGAAATGCCCTTCATTTCACCTGTGACCATTGGGGGTCTTTCTGAAAGTTGTGCAACTACCTGCTGAAAAACGTCATGGGTTTCCTCTTCCAGCTCACAGATTTCTCTATATCTCTTTTTATCCAGATAGTTAAAGAAAGATGTAATCTGGTGTTCTAATTCCTTACAGCTTATTTCTTTCTTTTCCGGTGAAACCACCGCTGCCTCCTCTCCAAAAACTTCTACCAGCCTCTCCTCTGGAACAAGCGCATTTCCCTGCTGTTCCTGTTCTTCCTGTAGTTCAGCAATCTTTGCCTTTAAATCCTCAGTCTTTTTTTGCCATTCCACCTGTCCTTGCTCCAGGGAAATTTCTAATCTCCTCTTATACCATTTTCCTATTTGATCATTGGCCACATAACTCAAAGCCCCTAACAGTGTAATTGCAACGACTATTTTTATTGTTCTTCCCATTTTAAAAACCTCCTTTCTAAATTCTAAAACACCCTTTACACACAGCCTATCTGGTTTAATACCCTTATCGATGAGGTAATTTCTAATTGAGTTACAGAACTTTTCTGCACCAACTCTTGAGTGCTTCTATAACTCGACAACTTTTTTCTTCATCTGTGGAAAAACGAGCGCGAGACAGTTCAAGCTGCAGCCAGGGAAGTTCCCCTGCGTGAGAACGAATGATATAGCCCCCCTTGAAAGGTTTGTTGATGGATACTTCTGTTTCAAAAACCTTCTCAAAGCACTCCGCTAAAGATGTTATCCACTCCTTAGGGCAGGTAAAATCTGCATTGCTCATGCAGATTAATGGACGCTCTATTCCAGGATCAGGCCCGACTGGTGGCCCTTTTGCTGCCATAGTATGACAGTCGACCCCCAGTTTTACACCCTCAGCATAGTTGGTGAGATCTGTGTGATACGGTCTATAATATTTCTCAATTAGCGTTTCAATAACATCTTCTGAAAAAAATTCTCTATAGACAGGAATATCCCAGCAGGTGTGTGTCTTGACAATCCCATCTTTTCTCCGGTCATTTTCAGCGCGGTTCATGTCCAGGATTGCCCGCGCTATATCCGTCGTCACAAAAGCGGAGACTTCAGTTTGTAAAGGAAGATAAATCTCTGCTGCCCCTTCATCACCATCTTCAACAATGTCTTTTTCGTTCAAAATACACAGGTTTTTTACTTCAGGCGGGATATGTAAGCCAGCATGTGGAACTGAAAACAATAGAGGAAGGGTCATGTTTTCGGTCCCCCGGCAGAGCCATCACGGCGTGGATCGGCTACACCTATGAACTCATCGTTTTCATTAAGGACCATCTGCACACACCCCAGATAAAAGGACATGGGCTCTCGTACATCTATTGTAAAGCCATGCTGTTTTAAGAACTCAGGGATATCATTGCGCATGTAGGCCGCCTCAAGAGAAACCTTTCCGTCAAAAGAACAGTGCATCCTGGGAGCCGCCACTGCATCAAAAGGGGATTGCTGTGAAAGGCGTACAAGAACCTGTAATATCGTAGAAACTATTCGCTCACTTCCTGGTGATCCAATTGCCAGCCAGGGCTTTTTTGAACGGAATATGAGAGTTGGTGCAACACTTGCCCATGGAACTCCATTGGGACGAAGATAATATGGATGGCTGATGTCTTGATAGTCAAACGAACACATGTAGTTGTTATAGAGGAATCCCAGCTCAGGGGTCACAACTTTAGCACCATAAACCCTCTCAATTGATTGTGTAAGGGCTACAACATTGCCGAAACGGTCCATCACCGATAGATGGGTCGTCTCACCACTGTCTTTCAAGCGGGAGCGGATTTGGTTTGAAACAAGTTTCGCATAATCATTGCTGATCATCTTTCGGTCATGAACCTGGGGATAAAAATTGGGATCAAAGGGGCGGTCCCTCCTATCAAGCTGCGCGCGCCGCATTATTTCTGCAAGCAGTAACGCTCCTTTAGGTGTGTCAGGATTTCTCTCCTTTTGGGGAAACCTTCGAAGCACATTTAACATCTCAATCAGCGTTCTTCCTGAACCGGGAGGCGGCATGGTGTAAACAGACATATTACCAAATCGGCAGGTCAGCGGTTCACGCTCGATGGGATAAGGAATCCTGGCAAGATCATCTTTCTGGATGAAGCCGCCGTTTTCTCGCATATCCCTGTGGACAATATCAGCAATCTCGCCAGTGTAAAAATCATCTACCCCTTTACTGGCAATCCTTTGAAGTGTTTCGGCAAGCACAGGTTGTTTGAAAATGATTCCGACAGAACAGGGTTTCTCACCATTTCGAAGGAAAAAACTGCCTGCATTTCCTTTTTTAAGAGCTTTGAGTTCACGTCTCTGAAGCTTGCGTTGCAGTTCAGTGATCTCGTAACCTTCCCGGGCAAGACTAATTGCCGGTTCCAAAACCTGAGCTAGATTGAAGCTTCCATATCGTTCGAGAGCATAAGCCAGGGTTGCCGGCGTGCATGGAACTGTTGAGGCTGTATATCCAGACAATCGGAATGATTTATCGGAAAAAGCTTCAATAACCGCCCTATTGGGAGCCCTTGAGGAACCATCAAGTGCAATGGTATTAGCAGTTTCTGCATTACAGATGAGCATCATGGTCTGACCGCCAAGTCCAGAGGCCTGGGGCTCGCACACACCAAGTGCGAAGGCAGCTGCAACTGCAGCATCTATGGCATTTCCACCCTGTTCAAGAATCGCAACCCCGGCGTCAGTAGCTTTAAAGTGAGCAGTTGCAACCATACCATGCCTGGAGACAGCTATACGTTGAGGTTCGTGTATCCTAACCTCGGCTGGTTCAAAAAACTCTGTATCTAAATCTGTCTTTTTCATCGCCGTCATGATTTCTTACCCGAATTAATGTCTTTTGCAAGGAATTCTGCAATAAGCAACGTCCTCTGTATAAGGCTTATCCTGTTAACTGACTCTTGAGGGGTGTAAAGGTCTCTTGCTACGGGACCTATACCGCATACAACAGGAATCTGCGCAGGCACGAGTCCTCCCACAGATGGTAATAGCGATGATTCCTTTCCTAAGGGTATTTCCCATTTTTTTGCAACAGCGGCAAGAGATTCTGCAAGCAGAAGGTTAATACGCCGTTCTTTCATTGGTGGACGTTCAGATACCTTTTCCAAGCTCCATTTGAGCTCGTTTTTGTCAAGTGTTTCTTTCATCCTTTCCTCTGTTGTATCAGCAAGTTTGGGGTCAAGATAGTTGAGCACTAATGTTGTTGTTACCCGATGAGGTAACAGCATTGGAAAAGAGTCTGTTTTAATATCAACCGCGGACAAGGCGATTTGATCTTTTCGGGAAGAGAGTTTTGAAAGTTCTGAGATTTTTTCACTAAGCCATAAAAGAACTTCAGGTACTTTCCTCTGCTGTCCGATGCGCTGGGGTTTGCTTTCCACGATAAGATAGTATTTTCTCTGGCCCCTGCGCTGGACTCTAATATTATCTCCCTGGCTTCCAGGGCGTAAGACAAAGACACGTCGTGCCTTGGACGCCGCAGCACGAATGATGTCTGCACTATACCGGCAGTCCCTTCCTTCATCAAGGTAATAGAGAATCCCTACAGGCAGTTGTTGAAGCAATCTGTGGTACCGCAATGCCCTGAGAACAAATTCAATCATGACAAGTGGTGCACGAGATGTTCCAATTCCCTCTCCATAGAGCCATTCTGGATCACGGCGAAAAACCTGAAATTGAACATCCGATTCGAGAGGAACGTCAATGTGACCGATGAAAAGGGTTCCACCTTCAAAACCAGCCTTGGTCTCCCAGGTCCAGGCAGATCTGGTGTCAGTAAATTCCTTTACAGGTTTCAACTTGATTTCCTGCATTCTAGCATCCAGCCTTTTTATGGCCATTGTGTTCCCAATAGGATCAGATGTACGACTTGAAATGTGAGCCCATTCTTCCAAACGCTTCTCTATTAGATCCCGCCGCTCTGTTACGAAAGAGAATGTAAGTGTTTGAGGGTCTTTTTCTCGTGTGCAAATCTCAGGTGGTGCTGGTGTACCGAAATATCTTGCACTGGCCACCTCCACAAGCCGGTTAACAAGCGCAGGGAAATCAAGACCAACCTGTTGTGCAGCAATAACATATGAACCATGTTCCCCAAGGCTTGGCAGGCTATTGATCTCAAGGATGTATAAATTGCCTTTAGAATCCAGACGCATATCAACACGGGCAGAATCATAACAGCCAAGAGCGGAAAAAGCTTGTGTTGCGATTTCCTGTGCCTTCCTGGTAAGCTCTTCCCCTATAGGAGCCGGACAGAGCCACTTAATCTCCCGACCAGATCTCCCTTTTTTATCATCAATGGTATATATCGGAGGTCCCCCTTCCCCGAAGACAATCTCGCAGGGTGGTAAAGCCTCCGGTGGGTTATTGCCAATCAGACCCACATTGATTTCTCGACCTTGAATGTACTGTTCAACCAGCACAGGTTGACCAAACTTTTCTAAAATAAACTGGGCAGCCTCACGAAGTTCTTGTTCGTTGTTGACAATCTTTATGCCCATTGAAACAGATTCATTTTTCGGCTTAACAATCAACGGGTAAGCAAGATCAGAAACTTTAGAGTCCGGATTATCCAGAACAGCGAAGTCAGGTGTGGGAATACCCTTCTGACGAAAAATCATTTTTGCAACAACCTTGTCAAGTGCAAGTGAGTGGGCAAGAGGGCCAGAGCCGACATATGGAATACCTACCATTTCAAGAATGCCCGGAACATGAGTGTAGCGCGCCTGTCCCTGAATACCATAAGAAAGGTTAAAGGCCATGCCAGGACGTTCACCCTTAAGTACTCTGGGCATAAACTCTTCAAGCTTACGGATGAGATCCTTATCAGCTTCGAACGACTTGACCTGGTGCCTGAACTTTTTCAGGCCGTCAACTATCCTTTGGATTGCCTGCTTTCCATATTTTTCCCTGTTTGGAATGCCAAATAGATTGATTACATTCTGGCTATCCCGGTTGTATATAACGGCAATTTTCATGGTTTATCTTTTGAATGGATTAATGAATCTCTGGTTTGCTTATGATTGTATTTGCTAAACATTAAGTTCTGATCATATTATAACATTAAAAAGGAGAGTTCAATCCCTATCTAAGGTAGTGGCCATCTCATTGTCTCCAAGTGCTCACGAAGCTGTGCTGTGGTTCGAAATTTTTTAAGAATAAGGGAACGTTTCAAGCCACAGCAGATAGTTTTTACCGGTGGGGGTTGCTTTGCATAATGTTTTGCTCCACCAATCGCATCATAAAATATTCGAATGCGCTCACATATATCATCCTGAATGTTTTGTTTCTTTGGAGCAGACCAGTGAAACATATCCAATAGTTTGAGATCAAAGCCGAGACCAGGGTGGGGAGTGAAAAATCTTTCTTGGTGGATGTTCGTGTTATGGCTGCCACAAATCGTGATCTGGAAACAGAGGTAGAATCACACAATTTTCGAAAAGACTTATACTACCGGCTAAGTGTCGTGGCTTTGACTATCCCTCCTCTAAAAGATCGCCGCGAAGACATTCCCGCACTCGTGGATAGCTACATCAATTACCTTAGGCCTCGCATCGGTTGCGAGGTTTATGGAATAACTGACGAAGCGTTGGAATCGCTCTGTCAGTATTCGTGGCCTGGCAATGTGCGAGAACTGATTAATGTTATAGAACGCGCCATGCTCTTATGCAATGATGACAAAATCTCTCTTGCCGACTTACCAGAGACAGTCAGTGGAAGAAGTGAGTTAGAACATGCTCAAATTACGCCAGCATCAATTATGCAAGAAGCAGATTCTGTTTCAGAGGAGTGGCTACAAAAACCGCTTAATGAAGTTCGCAAGGAAATTCTTGAAAGATTCGAACACACTTATTTAACAGGACTCTTACGGTTAACCGGTGGGCGCATAGGGGAAACTGCAAAGCGGGCAGGAATTCAACCACGATCGCTCTTTGATAAAATGAAACGGCATGGTCTGCGCAAAGAAGACTTCCGCCCTAAAAAAGCCAGCTAGTTTTTCTATTAACAATTTTTGGTAATAGCTTTTGCTTCCTTACTACTTACATTTATTCACATATCAAGAAATGCTTCTTAAGCCCTTCCATATATTTCCGTCATCTCCAGTAAACTCTGTTCAACAGAAGGTGTTATCTGCTCTGGCAAAAGCTTCCATTCCCAGTTACCTTTTGCAGTGGAGGGTCGATTCATCCTGTCCTCTTCACCAAGACCCAGAATATCCTGCATAGGAAAAATAACCATGTTTGCAACAGACATCATACCAAGTCGGATGAGTTCCCAATGAACATCTTGCGCTGAAACTTTACGTCCAAGGTACTGAAAAAACTTATTCTTAACCTCCTGCGTTATCTCATTTTCAAACCATCCCCTTATGGTATTGTTATCGTGTGTTCCGGTATACAACACGCATTTTTTCACGTGATTATGAGGCACATACGGATTCGTGGCAAGATCATCACCAAAGGCAAAAAGAAGTACCTTCATGCCCGGGAAGCCAAAACGGTCCATGATTTCCTTTACGTCAGGAGTAATGATACCCAGGTCTTCAGCAATGATAGAGGAATCGGGGAATTGTTCAAGAAGCACATTGAAGAAATCTTCTGCAGGTGCTTCAACCCACTTTCCATTAATAGCGTTCTTTTCACTTGCTGCAACCTCCCAGTAGGCAATTAATCCCCTGAAGTGATCGATGCGAACCATATTAAAGAGCTTCAAATTGTGTTTTATGCGTTTCATCCACCATCCATACTTTCGTTCCTTCAATACATCCCATTTGTAAACAGGATTGCCCCAGAGCTGTCCTGTCTCACTAAAATAATCCGGGGGAACACCTGCAACAAAAGATGGCTTCCCAGCATCATTAAGTTTAAACATTCCAGGATCTGTCCATACATCTACACTATCATAATCTACGTAAATGGGCATATCTCCAAATATCTGGATGTCTTTTTTGTTGCAATACTCCTTAAGCGAAAACCACTGCTTATGAAAAACATACTGAAGGAACTTCTCCATCTCTATTCTCTCGTGGAGATTTTTACTCAACGTTTGCAAGGCTTTTGGTTGTCTGTCTCGAATTTCCTGAGGCCAGTCACTCCAAACCTGTCTCTTGAAACTTTCCCTAAAGGCAATGAATTGTGCGAAATCTTCAAGCCAATGGGCATTTTCTTTATCAAACTTCAAAAACTTCTTCTCCTTACTATTCTTAAAACGCTCATAGGCAATACGAAAAAGATTTTCCTTGTAAGCAATAACTTTGTGATAATCAACCTTTCTCTGGGGGAAGTTGGGTACAGGCTCAAGGTCTTTCCTGGAAAGAAAACCATCCTGCACCATAAGTTCCGGACTTATCAGCAGCAGATTGTTGGCAAAAGCAGATATACTATGGTAGGGAGAGTTACCATAAATTGGATCCACAGGATTTAAGGGGAGAATCTGCCAGTAGTGTTGTTTGGCTTGAGAAAGAAAATCTGCAAATTTATAAGCCCAGGGACCCATATCCCCTATACCATAAGGTGAGGGAAGAGAGGTTATATGGAGAAGTATCCCACTTCCTCTTCTCTTCATCCTTTACTCCTCATATAAAATTTTAAAACTAACACCAGAGATTTGTTTCAAAGCCAAAATCTCTGGGATACAATCAGGTCTTCGGATTTTTGCCTGAACGAGATCTCTCATTCAGGTGTTATCTGTTCAACTTTCTACTTAATAATTCTTAGGTGCCTGTTTTTTTCGATTTTTTCAACCTTTTTCAGAAATTGTGGATGGACATTCCACTGGCCTTCATTTGTCTTAATACTCATTGTTTTCCGATTAATACGTATAATGATTCCGCGAACCATGTTCTTCCCACCACGAAACTCAACTATATCACCTACCTTGAATTTCTTTGAAAGCTCCAATGCTTCTCTACTGACAAGATACTTTAAGCGTTCTACAATTCTGCGGTTCAGTTCCAGCAGTTCTTCCCTGCTTAGTTTGTCAATATCAAATTCCATAA
>CBDTTR010000077.1:0-8382 GCA_965363405.1 uncultured bacterium
ATAAAAACATTAAAACCTCTTTTCCCAATTAATTTTAAGCATGAGACTTAAGAATTGGGACGGGGGTTTTAACTTTCTACATCCTTAATTTCCTCCACATGGATTGTGTTCCCCTCATCCAATGACAATTCAGGGAAAACCCCCTTTTGCTTTCGCAAATCTTCAATCTGCCTCAGTGGGCGCTCAAGTTGATTGCGGCGTGTTGACGTTAAGACATTAAATTCATTTTGTGCCTCCTCAATCTTCTTCCCCATCTTCTCAAGTGATTTAAGAAAATTAACCCATTGCTTATTAAATGTTCCAAGCAATGACATTATTTGAGCTGCTGTTTTTTCTAAATTGAAATTATCCACCGCCTGCCTGATTACAGCAAGTACGGCATATAGTGTGATGGGTGAACAAAGTATTACCTTGTGTTTTAAAGCTTCATCCAGTACGGAACTATCATTTTCATTAATGAAAGCATACACCTGCTCATTTGGTATGAATACGATTACATAGTCTACTGTATTCTCTGCGGGATTTATGTATTCCCTGGTTGTTACTTCCTTTATTCGTCCCCTGACATCCTTTATGAACTGATTTTTGTGCCTCTCCTTGTCGGTTTCACCATCTGCATCAAGATAACGCATATAATTATCCAATGGGAATTTAACATCCATATTGACCGTGAGATCCTGAGGCAGAAGAAATGTATAGTCGGGACGTGTACCTACCGTTTCCAGAGTTTTCTGCTTGCGATAATTGATGCCTTCTACAAAACCTGCCATCCTTAATACATCTTCAGCCATTCTCTCACCCCACTGACCCCTAACTTTTGAACTTGCCAGGGCAGTTCTTAATTGACTGGTAGTTTCCTGAAGTTTCCCTGTCTGTTCGGCTGTGGATTTCAATTGGTTGGCAAGCTCACCAAACTTCTTTTCCCTATCCTTTTCAAATCCTGTTACTAAATCCTGAACTTTCTGCAAATCACCTTTCATTGCCACAAGCGTCTGGTCAATTAGCTTCTTCTTCCCTTCAAGTTCCTTCTCGCCCATCTGTGTTTGTTTAGAAAGAGTGGCATCAGCAAGTTTTAAAAACTCCCCTGTACTCTTTGACAACACTTCCTGGGAGAGCGCTCCAAAAGATTCTTTCACTCTGTTTATGAGAACCTCCAAGTCCTGAACTTTTTGAGATTCAGTCTGAGCTATCAACTCCTGAGCAATTGCTTTAGCTTCTTGCCTGCGCATCCAATTAATGATCAAGACAACAACTGCCCCAAGAACTACACCGATGATGAAAACTGCCAGATACTCCATGCAAAAGCCTACTTGAAATATTTTAGTTTTCTCTCTTCTCCTTCAAGGCTGCCTGGGCTGCTGCCAGTCTGGCAATTGGCACCCTAAAAGGCGAACAGCTTACATAATCCATCCCAATTTCATGGCAAAACTCAACCGAACTGGGATCTCCCCCATGCTCTCCACAGATTCCGACCTTGAGATTCTTCCTGGTGCTGCGACCCCGCTCAACACCCCATTTCATCAGTTGCCCTACTCCTTCCCTGTCCACTACCTGGAAAGGATCTTTTGATAAGATATTTTTTGTAAGATAATACGGCAAGAATTTACCAGCATCATCCCGGGATAAACCAAAGGTGGTTTGGGTAAGGTCATTAGTACCAAAACTGAAGAATTCAGCAACGGTTGCCACTTCATCAGCAGTAATTGCAGCTCTCGGAAGTTCAATCATGGTACCCACCAGATAGTCCACTTCTATTCCCTGTTCTTTAAAAACCTCCTTTGCAACTCTGCGAACTATTTCCTCCTGCGACTTAAGCTCGTTCACATGGCTCACCAGCGGTATCATGATTTCAGGATGCACCTTTATCCCTTTCTTTGCTACTTCGCAGGCAGCCTCAAGAATAGCTCTAGCCTGCATCTCGGTAATTTCAGGGTAAACAACTCCCAGTCTGCAGCCTCGATGTCCCAGCATGGGGTTGGATTCATGCAACGATACAACTCTTGCTTTCAGCTTTTCTGCCGGTACGTTAATTTTCTTAGCTAAATCTTCGATCTCTCTATCTGAATGAGGTAGAAATTCATGCAATGGAGGATCTAATGTCCTGATAGTAACTGGCAGTTCTTTCATAACTTCAAAGATTCCTCTAAAATCTTCCCGCTGCATGGGAAGCAGTTTATCCAGTGCTTTTCTCCTTCCATCTTCATCATCAGCAAGAATCATCTCCCGTACCGCATCGATTCTCTCACCACCAAAGAACATATGTTCTGTTCGGCAAAGTCCTATCCCCTGAGCACCGAAAGCAATAGCATTAGCTGATTGATCTGGCTGATCTGCATTCGTGCGAACACCAAGTCTTCGAACTTCTTCTGCCCAGTTCATTATCTTTGCATAGGTTTGATAGGTAGAAGAGGCAGCAGGATCCAGACTCTTCGTCAGTAGCACCTGTAATACCTCTGAAGGATTCGTTTTTATCTCTCCCTCTATCACCTCACCAGTTGTCCCATCAAGCGAAATGAAATCCCCCTCTTTAATAGTTTTATCTTTAACCACCATCACTCTCTTTTTGTAATCAATATCCAAATCTCCACATCCGGCAACACACACCTTTCCCATTTGACGGGCTACTAATGCTGCATGGGAAGTCATACCTCCTCGAGCCGTTAAGATACCTTCAGCCGCATTCATACCTTTGATATCTTCAGGTGATGTTTCTATTCTCACCAAGATTACCTTTTCCCCCTTCTTCGCCCACTCTTCCGCATCAGCCGCATTAAAAACCACTTTTCCAGATGCAGCTCCTGGTCCTGCGTTAAGGCCTTTCGTTAACAATCTACCACCTTCCACAGCCGCAGCCTTCTCCTTAGAATCAAAGATTGGTCTTAGCAACTGATTAAGCTGCTCAGGTTCTACCCTCATCAGTGCCTCTTCCTTTGAGATTAAACCTTCCTTTACCATGTCAACAGCAATACTGAATGCGGCAAAACCTGTCCTTTTACCCACACGGGTCTGTAACATCCACAGTTTCTTGTTCTGAATGGTAAATTCGATATCCTGCATGTCACGGTAGTGTTTCTCCAGGTTCTGGTAGATGTTAACCAGCTTATTATAAACCTCCGGCATATCTTTCTCAAGTTGTGCAATTTGCTGAGGGGTCCTGATTCCAGCAACCACATCTTCACCCTGGGCGTTAATGAGATACTCACCATAAAACTTTTTCTCACCTGTAGCAGGATCACGGGTAAATGCAACACCGGTTCCACAATCTTCTCCCATATTACCAAAAACCATTGATTGTACATTGACCGCCGTTCCCCAGTGGTCTGGTATATTATTCAATTTCCTGTAAACAATCGCGCGCTCATTGTTCCAGCTTTCAAAAACTGCTCCTATAGCCAACCAGAGTTGTTCTTTAGTATCCTCTGGAAAATCTTTACCCGTTCTTTTTTTAATGGCGTCTTTAAACTCTGCAACCAATTCCTTCAGGTCATCTGCCGTCAGGTCTGTATCATAGCTTGCCTTTCTGATTTTCTTTTTCTCTTCCAGGATTTCTTCAAAAGGGTCAATATCATCTTCGCTCACAGGTTTTAGCCCTAAAACCACATCACCGAACATTGCTACAAACCTTCTATAGCTGTCATAGGCAAATCGAGGATTGCCAGATTTTGCAATCAATCCCTGAATCGTAACATCATTTAAACCAAGATTTAACACCGTATCCATCATACCCGGCATGGAAGCCCTGCCACCAGAACGCACAGAAACTAAAAGTGGGTCTTTAGCATCCCCAAAAGTATCCTCCATCACCTTTTCAACTTTTTTAAGAGCATCTGCCACTTCAGCTTCTAATTCAGGAGGATATGCTTTGTTCTCGTCATAATAAGTACAAACCTCTGTTGAAATAGTAAATCCAGCAGGAACCGGTATCTTCAGGTTGCTCATCTCCGCCAGATTTGCACCCTTTCCTCCCAGCAATTCCTTCATATCAGCTTTTCCTTCTGCACTTCCATCACCAAATGAATAGACATATTTGTGTGCCATTTCAAAACTCCTTTCTTTTTATAAATTAAGGACGTATACAACCCGTTAGAAATACTGGTTTTGATACATGTTGCGGGTTACGCGTCTCGCGTTACGGGTTAAACTATATTTTTCCTTCTCAACCCGCAACTATGTATTCCCCAGTTCAACCAGTTTTTCCTGTGCAAGGCAGTCTTTGATATAGGCCTTTATCCCTTCTATGGGAATCCTCACCTGTTGCATGGAATCTCTATCTCTTACTGTTGCCTGATGGTCATCCATCGATTGAACATCAACCGTTATGCAATAGGGAGTTCCTATTTCATCCTGTCTCCGATATAACTTTCCAATACTTGCTGTATCATCATAGACCGCTTTGAATTCACGCCTCAAATCGCCTGCAATCGAGCGCGCTGTTTCAACAATATCAGGCCGATTTCTAAGCAAGGGCAGAACCGCTACCTTGATGGGAGCCAGGCAATTCTTAAATGCCAACACCACCCTCTTCTCCTTTTTTACTTTTTCCTCCCGATAGGCATCAATCAGGAAAGCCAGGGTAGCTCTGTCCGCACCTGCCGAAGGCTCAATCACATAGGGGATATACTTCTCTTTTGCCGCTTCATCAAAATAGCACAAGTCCTTCCCACTGTGCTCAGAGTGTTGGCGCAGGTCAAAATCTCCACGGTTGGCAATGCCCTCCAACTCCGCCCATCCCATGGGAAAGAGGTACTCTACGTCAACACAGGACTTGGCATAATGAGCCAACTCATTGCTTTCATGCTCCCTTAACCTTAAGTGTTCCTTATTAATTCCCAGATCAAGATACCAGTTGAACCTCCCCTCTACCCAGCGCTTATAACTCTCTTCATCAGTCCCTGGTTTAACAAAATACTCTATTTCCATCTGTTCAAACTCTCTGGTACGAAACGTGAAATTCCCGGGAGTAATCTCATTTCTAAAGGATTTCCCAATCTGAGCTATCCCAAAAGGGATCTTACGACGCATCATCTTCTGAACATTAAGAAAATTCACAAATATTCCCTGGGCAGTTTCAGGACGCAGATAGGCAACTGAAGCATCGTGCTCCACAGGACCAACAAAAGTCTTGAACATAAGGTTAAAAGAGCGTTCTTCCGTCAATTCCCCACCACAGTCAGGACAACGATTACCATTAATATCATCCAGCTTGAAGCGATGTTTGCATTTCTTACAATCAACCAGAGGGTCAGTAAAATTCTTCAGATGTCCTGAGGCTTCCCATGTAGTCGGATTCATAAGGATCGCCGCATCCAGTCCTTCCATATCATCACGTTCATAAACCACACTTCTCCACCAGGCATCCTTTACATTTCTCTTGAGTTCAACCCCTATAGGACCATAATCCCAGGTATTTCCAATACCACCGTAAATCTCACTATTTTGAAAAATAATTCCGCGTCTCTTGCAAAGAGAGACGATCTTATCCATTTCGACTGTCATTTGTTGCCTGCCTTTTCTAAATTAAGTTAAAGGTAAAGGTATCTATGTTACGGGTTACGGGTTACGGGTTTAAGCTTTTAACACGTAACCCGTAACATTTATTAAAACCCACCGCTCCATTATTCCAATTGCTTAAGTTAATTCACTCCCAGGTGCTCCAAAAATCGGAGAGACTTTAAGGGCTTCTCCAGATGATACTCAATAAAACGAGGCAGTATCTTCCTGCTCTCTTCACGAGCTTGAGGAGAGAAAAAGAGACGCGTCACTTTTTTGAGCTCAATGGTTTGAGCACGTTGTAAAATTTTGATCGTTCCCCCAGAAAGTGCAGGGTAATTGCGCGAACCTTTGAAACAATCAGAACAGATGATCCCTCCCCGGCTCAAACTAAATTGATGTTCTTTTTCTCCATTCACCTCTTTTCGACAGTTCATACATTTCATAAGTTCAGGTTGATAGCCTGAGAGAGAAAGCAAACGGAGCTCAAATATCCTGATAAACTCTTCACGAAAGGAAGGTTCATTTAATAAATGAAGGAAGGTTATGAAAAGTTTAAATAGTTCCTTGTTAGCTTCTCTTTCAGCTACCATTTCATTAATCAGTTCACCCAAGTAATTGGCATACCCCACTTTTAAAACATCCTCATGTATGTGAGGGTAAGACTGA
Source organism: uncultured bacterium (assembly GCA_965363405.1). Taxonomy (GTDB): domain Bacteria; phylum Desulfobacterota; class WTBG01; order WTBG01; family WTBG01; genus WTBG01. The sequence continues at coordinate 6,160 of CBDTTR010000077.1, forward strand.
ACAATTTCACAATGATTCAATCGGACTAAGCTTGATCTTTCTTTCTCAAAAAAAGATAGGGTAATACAGGTCAGGGGTTCAAGTCCACTGCCAAATCTTTTCATGCTTCTCTTTGCCCCTTTTGCAACACCCTTCAACTTTCCAAAATCTCTGGAAAAAAAGGTAACCAGCTTATCCCATTCAGCAAAATCCATGGAGTGGAGTACAACAGCCGGAGTTTTATGTTGAGGCATCTTTTTATCCTATTATCTCACTACTAAATATTTTAAAAAGAACGTTGCTATGCCTAAATAAATAATTATTCCAACAATATCATTTGCCGTAGTAACAAATGGACCTGCAGCTATAGCTGGGTCGATCTTAAACTTCTTGAAGAAAGCAGGGATCAAAGCGCCCATGGAAGCAGCTGTGGTTATAGCTGTCACCATAGCGAGTGCAACAATTGGCCCTAAGAGAGGATCCTTGTGCCAAAGCACAGCAGCACAACCTGCAACCACACCACAGGCTATTCCCATGATCAAACCGATCTTCATTTCCCTAAACAGAAATCTTCTAAGATTATTAAAATCCACTCGACCAGTTGCAAATCCTCTAACCATAATGGAAGAAGACTGTATCCCAACATTCCCCCCCATAGCAGTAATGACAGGGATAAAGGTCACCAATGCCAGCACTTCATGTAATGTAATCCTGAAAAGCCACATCAAATAACCAGTCAGAAGCCCACCAAAAAGATTGGTAATAAGCCAGGGAAGGCGTGCCAGAGAAATATCCAAAATATGACTGCCATAGACAAGCTCTTCCTCAGGGATTCCAGCCATCTTCATGATATCTTCTGAATCCTCTTTTTCAATAACATCTACAACATCATCAACCAGAATCCTCCCTAATAACATCCCCACATGATCGATTACAGGAAGAGAAACAATATCATACTTCCTGAAAATCTCAGCAACTTCTTCCTGATCCACTTCGGGAGTTACATTAATGGTAGCAGAATCCATGATGGATTTAACAAGCCCGTCTGGAGAAGCCAGGATCAACTTTCTTAAGGGGATAACTCCTAGCAGCTTCTTCCCCCCATTTACTATAAATACACTATGGAGATCCTCAACTTCACCTGCTGAGGAGCGGATTTGTTCTATGGCATCCTTTACCATTACATTTTGTGGAACTGCAACCAGCTCAAGCTGCATGATACCGCCGGCAGTCTCCTTATCATACTTCAGGAGTTCTTGAACTTCTTCAGAGTCTTCTCTGTCAATCTCCCTTAGAATCTGCTGTGCCTGCTCTTCTGGCAACTCACTAATTAAATCAGTGGCGTCATCCGACTCCATATCATCGACAATCTGTGTGAGCTTATCCTGTGAGATGTCCTCCATGATGAGCTCACGAGAGATTTCATCGATTTCCATAATCACATCAGAAGCCGTCTCAACCTGGAGAAGCCCAAAGAGCTTTTTCTTCTTCTCTTCATCCAGGGCATCAATCAAATCAGCAATGTCAGCAGGGTGAAACTTGGAAACCAACTTCATGATGTCAAGTTCCCTGCCTTCTTCTATTAACTGATCCAATACCTCTAAATTTTCTAATACCTTTTCCATAGTAAAATTGTATTATTCACACCAGATTAGATATGCAAGTCATTAAAAAGGCAATAAATTATAACTTCACAGTCCGAAAACTACATAAATTTTTAAGGCTTGTCAATTAGGAATTGTTTTCTACAGAACGAATTTTGCCTTCTATAGTTGTCGGTTTGTCATGACGATCATCAATCTTGATTGTGGTATAAACCCTGCCAACCCCCTTGTTGAAAGGAACCTCATGCATCCTAATGACACATTCCATTACTTCCTTTAAATCACCTTCAATAATAGTTCCCATAGCAGTCAGGGTATAGTGCAACCCTGAACATTTCAATGGCTTTAATACTGAAGCAACCTGCTCACTTAGACTGGTAGTAGCCAAACCCAGGGGAACTATACTCACCTCAACTATCGCCATAAATCCTCCATGTCCTAATCTTTCAGGTTGAACTTTAGCAAAAATATATCGTCCTTCGTGTGGACAAAGTTTTGTGTTTCAATATTGGATTCCCGCTGGAGTTTATCCCGTACCTGATACGGGGAGGGAATGACATGTTTTTTCAATCGGTTCCATCCTTATCTGTCATCCCTGCGAAAGCAGGGATCCAGGAACTAATAGACAACTTGAGTATTG
>CBDTTR010000078.1:0-8379 GCA_965363405.1 uncultured bacterium
GAGAATTATCTAAATATCAATAAGTTAGATGATTTTGTCTCTCCTCCCCTCTGTGTACTCTTACATTATTAGTCGCTTTACGCCATCCTTTAAAAAAGCGTTCTTATTCTTATGCTTTACTTTCGCCTACGGTTCTTATAAATAAATGCAGGGTTAAACATACGAAGAAAGAGAGGAAGCAGGATAAGAGAACCCAATACATTTAAACAGGTAAGGAAGCCCAAAGTCAAACCAAGACGTGCCTGAAGACGAATATCGGAGAATACCCAGGCCAATGCACCAATGGCTATGGTTGCGCCGGTAAAAAAGACTGCTTTGCCCGAAGTTACCAATGCACTTAAAGTCGCCTCTTCCAGGGTTCTATCCTGATGTGCATTGAGCTCTTCCCTAATACGAGTTGCCACATAGATACTGTAATCGACACCACGACCTATACTCAAAGCAGCAACAGGTAAGGTCTCAATGGTAAGGCTTATCCCACTTAATCCCATGATGCCAAAGACAAAAAGCACATTGAAGAGTAACGGAACGAGCAGAATAAATCCCCCTACAATCGAGCCATAAGCTATAGCTACACAAATAAAAACCAAAAAGGCAACCTGCAAAATGCTCATGGGTAAGATCTCTTCTATGATTTCATTAACCGCTCCCAGCGTTCCCATAACTCCTCCAGCATAAAGAAAATCTACACTGCTCACACGATGAAATTTTTTAATCCACTCTCTGGTATAAAAAATAGTTTTTTTAATGGTATCTGATTTATGGTCCTTAAAATCAACCTTGATGTTGGCATATTGAAAATTGGGGCTTACTACCGGATCGAAATCGCCAGGAAATCCTGAGATTGAATAGAGGAAAAGGTATTCTGCTATAGTGCCGTCCTTATCAGGTATTTTAAAATAATTTGGATTCCCCGCAAACATTACCATGTTAAGACCCTTAATATAATCGGCAAGCGATAGGGCATAACCCGCTTCTGGAATGTGTTTTATAAGATAGCTTTGAAGAGACTCCATTTCCCTTAAGACTTCACTGTTTATCAAAGCCTCTTCTCCCTTTCCTTCAACCATTACAAAATAGGGGTTTGTTCCCATCATGAATTTATTGTTAATAATTCTTTCAGCCTTATTATAGGGTGAATCAGGGTAGAGCGTGGCAGAACCAGGTTCATTATCCCCTACCACCAGTCTGGATGCTCCGGCCAATCCTATAAGAGCAAGAAGAAGAAAGATTCCAAAGGTAGTCCAACGCAACGTGGGAGTATGAATAAGAGATGCTATTCGGGTTAAAAACCTATCCAGGATATTGGGCATCTCTTCTCTTTCTACTTCCAACCTTTTCGGTCTGGAAAGGCAAGAAAAAACGGGGGGAAGAAAGGTAACTGTTGTAAAAAAGATGCTGAGCACACCAATTCCAGATGCCAGCGCCATACTCTTAATCATGGCCAGTGGAACAATAAAGAGTGAGATAAAACCAATGCCATCCGTCACCAGAGAAACTAATGCCGGGACAAAGAGATGAGATAAAGTTTCCTGCGCTGCCTTCTTTTTGTCCATGGGATTAGTCTTCATCGCTTCATAGTATCGTTTGACAAACTGAACGGAATGACTGATGCCCAAAGCAAAGATGAAGAATGGAGCTAATATAGTTGCGGGATCCATGCGGTATCCCAAAAGGGTGACTGCACCCAATCCCCAGATAGTTGCCATGGAGGCAGAAAGAATGGGCAATATAATACCTCTTTTGGAACGGAAAGCCAGATAGAGAAGGAGAGCCATGATCAATCCAGTTGCCAGGAAAATCCAGCCCATTTTGGGTAGATAATGATCCATCCATCCTTCTAATATAGGCCTGCCAGCAATATAAATATCTGTATTGCTATTTCTTTCTGCATCAATAACCTCTTCAAGCTCTTCAAAGATCCATCTTGAGGTAACCTCGGGCTCAAAATCAACCATGATTTGAGTTGCCTTAAAATCTTTAGAAACGAGCGAACCATAAAACATGGGATTTCTTATAATGTTCTGTTTGAGCCTCTCCATCTCAGCAGCAGTATCTGGTGTATGACGCATGAGACGTTTTACCTCAAATCCATCTTCATAAGCACGGGTGTTTTTTATCTTCCGAGCAGCAAGAGAAACGATCCTCCCAGGGTTTACCCCATCAAGTAAATATAATTTTCTGGTTATCCTTACCACCTTGTCCAGGGTATCTTTGTTGAAAACATCACCTTCTTTAACCACCAGGGCAATCGATACCTGATTTAATCCACCAAAAACATACATCAACTTCTTTTGCACTTCCATATATGGGTGCTTCTGGGGAGTGAGATCACCAAGCCTTGTTTGAACCGAAAGGTTTTTCAGGCAGAACAGAAAAAACAAGGTTAAGGAAACCGAGAGGGCAATAAATAAAAATCTCCACTTAATTACTGTTTCTGCAAATCTCTGGGAAATATTCTTCATTTCTATTCCATTTATAAAAGTGACGTAAAAACAAATGACTAAAAAGATGCTTTATGTATAAAGTATCTTTTTTATAGCAAACACATCAAGGATGTCAACTGTTTTTTTACATTTAGATATTTTATATCTAAAGCAGCATCGTAGACAGAAAATATTAATACATCTAATTCTGATGTATTCGTAAAAAGTCCAATTTGCTCCTTATTTGTCATTCCTGCCCCGTATCAAGTACGGGATAAACTCCAGCAGGAATCCAGTAATTTCAGGTTGTTATGGACTCCCGCTTTCGCGGGAGTGACTCGATTTTTGACTTTTTACGAGAGCATCTAATTCTTATTATCAAAAGTTGGCACAAGATATGTGGAAAGAGAGGAGTTTGTCAAGACAGATTTTTACGTTTTGCCTGAAGGATTTCTCGCTGTGTTTAAATGCAAAATCACTTATTCCTTTAAACAATCTTATAGGAATACCGTAATGAGTAGATACAAAGGCGTATCCATAACCCTCCATATCCACAAAGTTTGCGTATTTGGCCACCCTTTCGGAATCTTCTTTCATAAATATAGGGTGATCACTGGTGGCAAGAATATTTAAGACCCCCCTTTCTTCATTTACAATAATATCCGGAAAGGATGATGAAAAGAGTTTACCCGGTTTGGGTCTTAAAAATTCCACGGGATCGTACTTTATCACCTTGTCCATCTCAACGACAGCTCCTATTGAAAATTTGTCAGAAAGAGAACCAGCTATTCCATAGTTTATAATTTTTGTGATCGAATTGCCTCTATTCGTCTCCTCCTGAATTAAATCGGATAGAGAGAAAGCGCCCTTCATAGACCCCATACCTGTAATTACAAGAGAAATATTTCCCCCTTCGTACAGGTCATAAAACTCGCTTTTATCCTGCTTCTTTAAGTCATGATAATCTATAAAAGGTCTTGCCTCTATCTCTGTAGCGAACACAAGTATAATCATAATCAATACCCACAATAATTTACCGCAAAGAACGCGGAGCACGTTCTCCGCGCTCTCTGCGGTTAGATGAGTTCTTTTGCCATATTAAAAAGTTTGTCTACAGCTCTTCTTCCATCTTCTCCAAGAGAAAGTGAATAATCATTGACATAAAGGTTAATATGCTTTTTTATAACATCCATTTCCATCTCCTTAGCATGTTCCCTCACATAAGAATAAATGGGAGAATTTTGATATTCCTTTTCACTAAGTGCCCTGCTGATGGAATCATGTAAAGCCTTTGTAAATTCTTTGACAAACTTAGTTGGAAGTTCTCTCCTTGAGACAATTCCTCCCAGCGGTACAGGCATCTTGCTTAAATTTTCCCACCACTTACCAAGGTCTGCTACTTCAGTGAGTCCATGGTTTTTGTAAGTAAAGCGTCCTTCATGGATGATCACACCAAAATCTACAAGACCTTCCTTTACTGCAGGCATAATCTGGCTAAACGGCATAAAAACTTTCCTCCCCTCATTTTTTGCGTAGAGGCTGAAGAGCAGGTTTGCTGTGGTATTGCGACCCGGAATAGCGATTTCCGCATCTTTCATTTTTTTTACATTTTTTACCTTTGTCACCAGAAGTGGTCCACAGTTTTCCCCTAAGGCAGCACCGGAATCTAAAAGATTGTAATGATTCTTAACCTTCATGGCGGTATAAATCGAGACCTTTGAAATATCCAACTCATGGTTTAATACTTTGTGATTCAACTCCTCGACATCAACAATAGTCAGGTCCAGGTTAAATTGTTTCGAGTTTATAAGATGATAAAACATAAAGGTGTCGTTTGGACAGGGTGAAATCCCCAATTTGATTTTCATATTCCTATCCTTTCGTTCCTACATGAATATAAGCAATGCCAAAAGTTAAAGGTATATAATAAACATGATTAAAACCTGCCTTAAGAAGTTTTTTCTTGAACCCCTCCGGTTTTGGAAATGACTCAATTGAGTCAGCAAGATATCGGTATGCTCCTCTGTCCCCAGAAATGATACCGCCCATTAAGGGCATAACCTTCTCAAGATAAAATTGATAAAAAGGTTTGATAATGGGATTAATCTTGTTTGAAAAATCGAGGACAATCAACTTTGAACCGGATTTCAAAACCCTTACAACCTCACTTAACCCCTTGTCCATATTTGCTAAATTTCTTATACCAAAACCGACAATAGCTCCATCATAACTATTATCTTTAAAAGAAATTTTTTCGCCGTCGCCAACTATAAGCTCTGGCTGATTGCCCTTTGAATGTTTTTGCCTGCCAAAAACAAGCATTTCCCTGCAGAAATCATAAGCTACTACTTTTATGGGGTCCCTGACATTCTTTAAGATGACAACACTCAAGGGAAGGGTTCCAGCACAAAAATCCAAATAATTACCACCAGGTTGCAGGCATAAGTTTTCTATAGCTTTCCTCCTCCATCTTCTGTCAATACCAAATGAGAGGAGTGTATTCAAAAAGTCATATTTCTCTGCTATTGAGGCAAACTTTTCCCTAACGAACCTTTTTTTATTCTCCATATCTCTCTTATTGTTTAAAATTGCTCTATGGATGGTACTTGCAATCTTATCTTACATGTGATAATTTCCCAATCTATATTAAAAAAAATCCAATTTCAATAACAAATTGGCTGTTAAGTTAACTCATCACAACAAATCCCTTTGTAAATTATTTTCAAGATACTTCCCTTGTGAGACGGTGCTAATAAATTCTGTTATTTTTGTCTAACGGATAAGCCTGGTTTTGTCGAGAGCAAAAAAGTATTGACATTAGTATTATTAATAGTTATACTATAGGTATAACTATTAGGGGGAACAATAATGAAAACAGCCATATCAATACCAGACAATATATTTGAGGATATCGACAAATTGTCAAAAGAATTGCACCGTTCTCGAAGTCAGATATTAACTGACGCAGCAAGAGAATACATAGAGAAACTGAAAAACGAAAAGATTCTTAAAGACCTTAACAAAGCATACTTAGAAGAAGAAACAGAGCATGAAACAGAACTAAGGAGAAAAGGAAAAAAACATTATGCTAAATTACTTAAGGGGGATAGATGGTAATCAAACAGGGGGATATATTCTGGGTTGATTTAGGTCCTCCATCAGGCTCAGCGCCAGGGTTTATGCACCCGCATGTTGTAATCCAGAACAACATATTCAATCGAAGTAAGATAAACACAGTTGTCATTTGTGCTTTAACTTCTAACCTCAAACGGGCTAAAGCGCCCGGCAATATACTATTATCAAAGGGTGAAGCTAACCTCAAGAAAAATAGCGTTGCAAACATCTCACAGATTATTACAGTTGACAAGTCTGATTTGATTAAAAAAATAGGTTCACTCTTACCACCTCGCATTGAACAGATTATCGAAGGAGTTAAATTATTAGTAGAACCAAGAGAACTTTGACGTAAACATGACTTTTTGACAGGATAAAAAGATTTGCAAAATTACAAAACAAATTCAGCATCCAGTATAGGCCATTTTTATTTAAGAGGAGATGCTATTGGCTTTTAAGAATTTTCAGGTGTTTATTCGTCATCTGGATAAACATGGCGAACTGGTAAGGATAAAAACGGAGGTCTCAACTGACCTTGAAATAAGCGAGATTACAGACAGGGTCTCTAAAAAATATGGTAAGGCCCTTTTTTTCGAGAATGTTAAAGGTTCTTCCTTCCCGGTAGTTACCAATGCATTTGGCAGCTTCAAGCGAATTGAGATGGCCTTTGGCCGAAGCGCCGATGAGCTGGCAAAGAAGATAGAAGAGCTCTTTAAACCTCAGGTCCCGGAGGGAATTGCAAGCAAAATCAAGCTTATCCCAAAACTAATTGAACTTGCCAAAACTCCACCCAAAATGGTAACCAGCGCACCCTGTCAGGAGGTGGTGCATTCTGATCCTGACCTTTCCATCATTCCGGTCATAAAGTGCTGGCCAGGGGATGGTGGTAAATTCATCACTCTCCCCATGGTCATCACCAAATCCATAGACGATTCCACACGCAACATGGGTATGTACCGCATACAGATTTATGACAAAAACACCACGGGCATGCACTGGCATATCCACAAAGATGGGGCTAATCACTTTTCTCAGTATTTACAGGCCAACAAGCGCATGGAAGCCGCTATTGCTATAGGGGGTGATCCGGCAACTATCTATTCTTCCACTGCACCTCTACCACCAGGAATTGACGAATTTCTATTGGCTGGTTTCTTAAGAGAAAAAGCTGTTGATATTGTAAAATGTAAAACAGTGAATATTGAAGTGCCGGCTGAAGCAGAGTTTATCATTGAGGGATATATTGATCCCAATGAGAGGAAACCTGAGGGGCCATTTGGTGATCATACCGGTTTTTATTCGCCTGTTGATGAATATCCTGTTTTTCATGTGACCTGCATAACCCATCGCAAAAATGCTGTTTATCCGACAACTGTTGTAGGCCCCCCTCCCATGGAGGACTGTTATTTAGCAAAAGCAACAGAAAGAATTTTCCTGCCACTCATTAAAATAATCGTTCCAGAAATCATAGACATGAATCTACCTGTGGAAGGAGTTTTTCACAACTGCGCTATCATATCGATAAAAAAGTCATATCCCATGCAGGCTCAGAAAGTCATGCATGCGCTCTGGGGCATGGGACAAATGATGAATACGAAAATTATTATTATTATGGACTCGGATGTTGATGTTCAAGATTTGAAAAAAGTTGCCTGGAAAGCTTTCAACAATATCGACCCCAAAAGAGATTTAACCATAACTTCCGGCCCTCTTGATGTCCTTGACCATTCTTCACCCTATCCCCTTCACGGCTCCAAGCTGGGCATAGATGCCACAAGAAAGATAAAAGGAGAAACAGAACGCCCCTGGCCAGATGAAATCAAAATGAGTGAAGAGATTATAAATCTTGTGAACTCAAAATGGAAAGACTATGGTATTACTTAAATTAATCAGGGTGAGGGAAACAATTTTTTCACTTCCTCTTGCTTACATTGGAGTACTTATAGCTGCAGAAGAAATGCCCTCATTTTCAACCTGGTTTTATGTAACAACGGCTCTTATCAGTGCAAGGACACTTGGCATGTGCCTAAACCGAGTTTTTGATAGAAATATAGATGCCAAAAACCCGAGGACAACAAACCGCTTGCTGCCAAGTGGACAAATTTCCGTGTTGATTGTTGTACGCTACTCTGTCTCATTTGCCATTTTGTTTGTTTTTTCTGCATACATGCTAAATACGCTCTGCTTTTATCTCTCCTTTCTTGCCTTATTTTTACTGATCACCTATTCGTTGCTAAAAAGATTCTCTTCTATGACTCATCTTTACCTTGGTTTAACAGAAGCTTGCGCTCCTATAGGAGGTGCGCTGGCAGTATATCCAGAGTTTTCCCTAAAAGCACTGATCATGGGATTATACGTTATACTCTGGATAGCAGGATTTGATATCATTTATGCTTGTCAGGATTACAGGTTTGATAAAACGAACAGGTTGTTTTCTATCCCAGCAAAATACGGGCTGAAGAAAGCCCTCATAATTTCAGCCGCTTTCCATGTTGCAGCGGTTCTTACCCTGTTTCTTGCAGGCATTATGGTTAATGCTAATATTCTCTACTGGCTATGCCTGCTTGTGGTTTGCTGCTTTTTTGTCTGGCAACATACACTCGTCTCGGAAAAAAACCTGACCAGAGTTAGCCTTGCCTTTTTCAACGCTAACAGAAATATTTCTCTTACCGTGTTCCTGGCATTTCTCTTAAACTTCATCTTCTAGATAGAGAAATCTAATTCGTTTAGAACCACAGAGACCACAGAGGAAAATCATAATAAATCTTTAACCTCTTCTATTTCTCTGTACTACAAACCTGCAACATCGTGTTTTTTTGGCACAGTTTTCATGCAACAT
>CBDTTR010000079.1:0-8353 GCA_965363405.1 uncultured bacterium
TCTTAGAATGGTTGAAATTTCTGTGCGTTGTCGTACCGTCAATTGTTGAATGTCAAGTAAGGGTCAGGTATTCAAGGGGGCAAGGGGCATCTTGAATCCTTTGCTGTTGACATAAATTTTCAAAAATTATAGATTGTTTTCACGTTTAAAAGCAAGTTCCCTTTTTCAATCAACTGTGCTGATCACAGAAAGTGAGGTAGATATGGAAAAGTATAAGATATTTTTTTTCGTAATACTACTTACATTCCTTTCTTTTCTGTGTTCCCATTTATTTGCTGATTCAAAGACTGTCTCTTCATCTTCTATTGGTCAACTCTTCCACCAAAAAACCAGGCATACCCTACTCAATGTCTTGGGGTCTGTTCTTAAGTGGGAATCTCAACCCCCTCTCTATAAAAAATATCCGAAAGCCAAAAAGTTTAAACTGCCTAAACCAGTTTATGAAGGGCTCTCTTTGGAAGAGGCGTTACGCGCCAGGAGATCTATTAGAGACTATAGTGATAAGTTGGTATCACTTAATGTTCTTTCTCAGCTCCTCTTTGCTGCTCAGGGAATAACTGGTCAGGATCTAGATTTGATGCTACGCACTGCTCCCTCAGCGGGTGCATTGTATCCCATAGAAATATATATTGTTGTTAATAACGCAGCAGGGCTTGAAAGGGGTATCTATCACTACGCAGTGACTGACCATAGTTTGGAATTGATACAAAAGGGAGATTTTCGCAAGAAGATAACAGGATGTGCGCTTGATCAGGAGATGGCAGGAGAATCTGATGTTACCTTCATACTGACTGCTATTTTCAGAAGAGTTACCTGGAAGTATGAGGAGCGTGGCTATCGTTATGCCTATATAGAAGCTGGACATATAGGACAAAACATTGCGCTCCAATCTGCCTCTTTGGGTTTAGGTGCCGTGGGGATTGGTGCTTTTTACGATGACGATATCAATAAATTAATTGGTATTGATGGGAAGTCAGAAGCGACCCTTTACCTTTATGCAGTAGGAACTCTGTGAAAAAATCAGATGTCTGTCTTATCATATGTCTTTTCCTTATCCTGATGCTGATGAGTACCGGAATAAGCGGGTTCATTCAGGTTAAGCTTGATCTGCATCGAATGACTATTCATAAGTTTAGTGCTTACTTCACTCTTTCTCTTGCTGCAATTCACGTCCTGCTTCATTTTGAAGAGATTGTAAATCGTGTAAAGAATGTGTTTAAAAGATAGCCTTCGATTTTCACAACACAGGAGTATTGATAAGATGGAATATCCCAAACTGATAAATATTGATGCTTTTCCTTTGGAACACTCTGGCCAGAAAGTCATTGGCCTGAGAGACCCATCAAGCATGAGTGATAAAATAGTTGTTGTACCGCCACCTGTCTTTTTTATTATTAGCCTTTTTGATGGGAAGCGTTCACTCCTGGATATCAAAGCAGAATATATGAGAAAATATGGCGAGATGATTTTTACAGAACGTCTGGAGGAAATCATTAAATATCTTGATGATAATTATCTCTTGGAGAGTGAAAAATATGATGCATATCGTAAAAAGATGGAGGAAGAATTTAGAAAAACAGATCTTCGTCCTGCAGTTTTTGCGGGGGAAAGCTACGAGTCCGACCCCGAAAAGTTGATTCAACAGTTGAACGGGTTTTTTACTTCCCCTCAGGGTCCAGGTGAAGCTATTCCTGGTCAAAGCAAGAACCCTGTCAAAGGAATCATAGCACCTCATATCGATTTCCAGAGGGGTGGCCCCTGTTATGCATGGGCTTATAAAGAATTGGTAGAATCCCCTGATCCAGATCTGTTTGTTGTTTTAGGAACAGTCCATCCTCCAACAAAAAATCCTTTTGTTCTAACCAAGAAGAATTTTGAGACACCCTTTGGAGTAATCAATACAGAGCGAGATATTATTGAATCATTGGAGAGGAAGGTGCATTTCAATCTGTTCGAGAATGAAATCGTTCACAAAACAGAACATACCATAGAATTTCAATTGGTATTTCTCAATTATCTCTATCGGCACAAAAAGCCTTTTAAGGTTGTTCCCATTCTTTGTGGTTCGTTCTACGATGTGATTACTCAGGATGTTACTCTTGAGAAGAAGCCACATCTGTCTGATTTCATCGATGCCTTAAGAGAAACAGTAGCGGAATGTGACTACCAAACATGTTTTGTTGCCAGTGCTGATCTTGCTCACGTTGGCTTACGTTTTGGTGATCCCTCTCCTCCTTCACCAGCTTCTCTTCAAAATATCGAAAGCGAAGATCGAAAAATGCTTGCCTATGTGGAGAGAATGGATGCCGATGGATTTTGCGACTTTGTTCAGAGAGAAAAGGATAGCAGAAAAATCTGTGGCCTCCCACCCATCTATACATTGCTTAGAGTGATGGACGCAGAGGAGGGAAAACTTTTTAACTACCAGCAATCTTTGGAGCCTAACGGCAGCTCAGTAGTAACATTTTCCAGTATGGTGTTTACCTAGTGAAAGTTGCGAGTTGCGAGTTTCGTGTTAAGAAAAATGAATAAAGTTATAATAACGATACTGGATACTGGATGGAAGAAATTGAAAATAGACCAGGTATCAGGAAGGAAGGTATTGTTTAAACCAGTTAAGGCTATAGCTAATGGCTTTTTCACGCAGTTTGAGGTTGCTGAAGGTATGATCTGCACCTTTTACGATTTCTAACCTCTTGGGTTCTTTTACTGATTGATACAATCTTTTTGCATGATCCAAGGGTACGGTTTCATCACTGTCTCCATGGATGAGCATGGTATTGTTTGCCCGGGGAACAAAATTAGCAGCATCGTAGTGTTTTGCATCATGATAGAAACCTTCCTTGAGCCGGGGTGAGTTGCTGCTATCAATTGCTTTTCTTAAACCATCAAAAGTGAAAGGTGTTGCCCAGGCAACGACACCTTTCATGGTTTTTTCATAGGAAGCGACAAGCAAAGAGATGTATCCCCCCATGCTGCTTCCCAGGAGACCAATGTTTTGAGCGATCGATGGATTATGCATTCTGATAAAAGAAAGAGCCGCATTAAGATCTTCTTTTCTTCCGGTAATGGTTGTGTCTTCGATTAGCCCTTCGCTTTCACCACATCCTCTGAAATCAAATCTTAAAACAGTAATACCTTCTTTGGCAAAACATTTTCCTATTGCAATAAATTTATCACTTTCCTTATCACTATATAAACCGTGGCAGGCAATGACACAGCTTGAACTTAAATTATCAGGATGATGGATGATTCCCGCCAGTTTGCCAGCGGATGTTGAAAAATAAACTTTCTCTTCTTTCATTTTCTTCTTGGTTGTTTACTTAGGATTTTTTTTGCCAAGTGATTTGGTAAATACAGGATGGAATGTTACAAAAAGTAAGACTGGATGAAATACACACTAGCCATCTATTATAGTCTGAAAACTTAACAAATGAGTCAAGTTTTTTAAGGCTACACTTATGCAAAGTGATGCTGGATGCTAGATTCTGGATTATGGCAAAAAAAACTAACATCTTTTATCCAGTATCAAGCATCCAGTATCGCGAAGCCTCGTCGGTTTGAGGCGAAGCTTCACGAAATAAATATCCTGGATTAAAGGGGCAGGGTTAGGAATTGCTGTCTTCTTTTTTATCTTTTATTTCTTCCTTGTGGGGTTCAGTCTTTACTCCCTCTGCATTCTTATCTTTTTCTTCCTTTTCTTCTTTCACCTCTTTCTTCAAATCATCAAGGGATTTGTTGATTTTATCAATCTGGTGTTTGCCGATAAGGAAGATAGTTTTCTTTGCCTGGTTTTTGACGTAATACTGAGATTGCTCTTCTTGTTTTTTACCTATGAGGAGTTGTTTCTCTTCTTTATCTCCTAGAATTGCAGTGATTTTTATCTGGGGTATATCAAGCTGGTACGTTTCGAGGTTATAGTCCTCAGCAAAGCCAATAGCCTTAAGGGAAGCAAGGGTAGTTCCAATATTTACAACCATCTCTTTTTGGGCTTTACATTTCTCGGGTTTGGTAATTTGCCAATCACCGTTTTCGTCTTTTTTAAGTACAATTTCGTCTTCGGGTGTTTTTAAGGTGAGTTGTGATATGGTTTCCGCCGGGAAATCAAAAATGGTTTTATCTCTCCAGTTTTCGACAGATTTGTCAAATGTAGATTTTACATAGCCTCCTTCCAGTAATACCTCTTCAGAGCCTTCCTTCCGTAGATAGGTGCTGAAAAAGTCAGGGCCTGTTTTTCCTATGTAAAAATGTGCCAGGATATTTTCGTCTACGTCCGACACTTTAACTTCCAATCCTTTTTTCTTGGTAACTTCAAAGAGCTCCTGTTTTTCTGGATTTTTGGAAGCTATGTTATCGCGAGTGAATTTTTTAACTGCATCCAGCGCGGTCGTTACCAATTTTGGGTCTGCAGTAAAACCATCAGTGTTGCTAATCAACCAGCCTTCTTCCTTCTTTTCCAGTGACACCTCTTGAGTTGAGCTTTTTGCCTCAATCTTTGTTGCTTTATCTTTTTTGAAATCAGGGAAGAGGGTAGTTGCTTCCTTATCCTTCCTTTGGTCTCTTTTTGATAATGGCCCTTCAAAAAAGTAGACGAAGACGAAAAGAATTATGAAAATTCCGAAAAGAATAACGGTGGTTCTAACTTTCATGCAACCTCACTTACGAATGACAAGAAGATATAGTATGAAAAACAGGATACGGGTACAAATAATTTGCCACCTTATAGCGGACGAGATACTGGATTCTGGATACTAGATTCTGGATGTATAATTTTTATCCAGTATCCAGCATCAGGTATCCAGTATCGTTTTGTTAATAGCATCCCATCCTATGGCCACGAATCATTTGTTGAAAAGAAGTTTTGTAAGCTTGAGTTCAGCTACCACATAAGAGCTTGTCGCTTTTTCTTTCTTCTTCTGAAGTAGAAATAGAGCAGCCCGAACAGTATTAGTAATAGTGGAACTCCAAAAGTGTCAATAGATTTAATCAGGGTTTTTATGTATTCTGTCGTTTCCTTAATGGGTCGATCAGTGGCCCCGCGAGAACGAATGCCTATCAAATCTTCACCCAGGGTAAGCCAGTCGATAATATTGAGGAAAAAAACCTGGTTATCCTTGAATTGAGTTATTACATCATTGGTGATAAATCGTGAATTACCAATTGCAATAATCCGAGTTTCGGGACTTTCCTTTACTGTTTCCTTTGGTGTCTCAGTTTTTTCCTTATCTTCCTTTGTTTCCAGGGTGGGAACAGGTTTGTCCGCATAAAAGCTTTTAAATTTGCCGGAAGCTGTGAGAGCTAGAAGGTAAGTTTCGGTTTTAATCCCTGGACTGTAGAATGTCTGTTGAGGGTCTAGTGTGTAAAATCCTTTGCGCGCTGATGCGTATGGAGTGGATTTTGCAAGTTCGGTTATAGTTAATCCATCTACTTTTCCTTCCAGTATTTTGATAGAACTGGTCCAGGGCAGGACAAGTGATTCAAGATTGCTAACTGCAGGATTATCAGATGCAAAACCTTCACTGGTTACTTTTACCCAAAAGGGATAGGGCATTTGGAAGGTCATAAAGCCGCTTCGGAAGGCAGCAGGTGCATTGGAGCGGTCAAGAATCATATTTTGCTCTATTTCGATCCCATAGTGTTCTAAAAGATCATTAATGCCTGGTTTAAAAGAAGTGGCTTGTAACCCTTCCTTTATATCTATTGTGTCTATGAGGAAAACAATTTTTCCACCACGCATCAGGAATTGGTCAATCTCATATTTGTGAACGTCTTTTAGGTCATGGGGACCTGCAATAATCAGAGTATCAACATCGTCTGATATTTCATCTTCTTCTTTTAACTCAATCTGCTCGACTTTGTATTGGTTTTCAAGAAGTTGTTTTGCTGCCTGGTAGTCTTCAAAAGGATTCGTTTCTTTACCTGTGAAAATACCTACCGTCTTCGTTTCTGTGCGTGTTGCTTTAACGATAGAGGATGTGAGATCATACTCAAGGTTTCGGGTGTCACTTATAAAGGGAATTACTTCTTTATTATCAGCATAGAAGATGGCGATACCGAAATAAACATTGGTGAGTTGCAGTTGATCTTTCTCGACAATGTTTAATTGAACCTGGGGGATGCCTATAAATCTGAGCTCTTGTTGTAACTTGGGATTTTCTGTTGGATCGACGAATTTGACAGACAGCTTTCCACCAGAGTAAGCTTTGTATTCATCCAGGATATCGGTAACCTCTCTTTTCAGATTGACCAGATAGGGAGGAAGTTTCTTTGAGAAGTAGAGTTTGATGTTGACGATATCATCAAGATTGGACAGCATCTCTTTCGTAGACGAAGTGAGCGTATATCTTTTGTCCTGAGTAAGGTCAATTCTGGAGAAGTGTCGGAGAAAAAAGAAGTTGAGAACGGCAAGAATTCCCAGAACGATAAGAACTAGAACAATATAGTTAGTGCTGTACTTCAGACGTCTTGATGAATGACTTCCTACTTCCATTTTCTGCTCTCAATTGTAAGAATGTTGAGAAAGAGAAAAAACCCAATTGCGGAAAAATAATAAATAAGATCACGAGAATCTATAACACCCCTGCTAATGCTTTCAAAGTGAGTACCCAAACCAAGATAGGTGAAGATGGGAGCCAGCATGTTTGGTGTGGACATAAGAACAAAATCTTCTCCTATAACCAGTAGAGCAAAACAGGTAACAATGCTGACGATAAAGGCGATTATCTGATTTTTTGTAAGGGAAGATATGAAGAGACCGATGGCCAAATATGCTCCACCCATTAAACATGCCCCGAGGTAACCACCTATGATGGTACCAGTGTCGGGATTCCCCAGAACATAAACGGTAAGGGGCAGTGGAAAGGTGAGGAAAACTGCTGTGATCATAAAGAGAAAACTTGAGAAGAATTTTCCAAGAACAACTTCATAGTCCTTAATTGGGAGTGTCATGAGAATTTCCATGGTTCCCAGTTTTTTTTCTTCTGCCCACGCTCGCATCGTGATAGCCGGTGCCAGGATGAGAAAAAGCCAGGGTAGGATTCCAAAAAGGGGTCGCATGTGAGCCTGGCCTATAAGGAAAAAAGTTCGAAAGAAGAGCCAGCTCGAGAAAAGGATAAAAGTGATAATAAAAATATAGGCGATAGGAGAATTAAAATAGCTCTTAAACTCTTTTTGAAAAATAGCAAGAATATTTCGCATTTTGTTAAGCTTCTTTCGTAGTAAGTTGAAGGAAGATATTTTCTAAATTGGCTGTTTCTTGATGCAATTCTGTTAAACTCCATCCATTCTGGACAACCAGAAAAAATAGTTCCTCGCTTAAATCTACCCCAACATCACTTTTTATTTCGAATTGATTAAGGCCATTCTCTTTCTCACCAATCTTTTTAAACCCTTTTATTTTTTCCATGGCCTCCAGCTTGGATTGAATTTCCTGCAGAGGACCTCTGATGGTAACGTAAATAATTTCTCCCCCTTTAGACTTGCTCGCCATCTCTTCGGGGGTTCCACTTCCTACTATTTTTCCCTGGTGAATGATAATAATACGGTCACAAGTAGCTGAAACTTCTGGAAGGATATGAGAGCTTAAAATGATGGTTTTTTCTTTGCCTATTTTTTTAATCAACTCTCGAATTTCTATAATCTGTGTGGGATCAAGACCAATGGTAGGCTCATCAAGGATTAAGATATCAGGATCATGGATTAAGGCTTGAGCCAGTCCAACTCTTTGGCGAAAACCTTTAGAAAGCTCACCTATGTCTTTCCCCAGCTCTTTTTGCAGACCACAGAGTTCTACAACATGTCTTATCTGATCTTTTCTTTTTGATGGAGGAATAGCTCTAACTTTTGCAATAAATTCAAGATAGTCCACTATTCCCATATCCATATAAAGAGGATTGTTTTCAGGAAGATAACCGATCAGTTTTCGTACTTCCAGTGGATCGTCAAACACATCAAATCCGGCAATAGTTGCAGTTCCTGAATCTGCAGGATGGTAACAGGTAAGGATGCGCATAGTGGTAGTTTTGCCAGCGCCATTGGGTCCGAGGAACCCCAAGACCTCACTCTTTTTAACCTCAAAGGAGACGTCTTTTAATGCAACAGTGGGTCCGAAATTTTTTGATAGATTGCTAGCAGTGATCATAGTTTTTTATTCGTTTTAGAAAGAAGTTATGGTTGATATAACCAAGGGATTTTGTGTGAGTGAGAAGTTCAATGTTTTTATAGGTAATTCTTTTTTGAAGGGTGATTTTAGGTAAAACCTTTAAAATTGTCAATAGAAAAATGGTTCATGGGAAAAAATTAAGGATCTTAAAATATCTCTAATGAGATGAATGAAAAATGTGCTAATATGGGA
>CBDTTR010000080.1:0-8142 GCA_965363405.1 uncultured bacterium
TTTAGGATTTTAATTCCGCAATCCGAAATCAGCAATCCGCAATGTGAACATCCAGTATCGCGAAGCCTCGTCGGTTTGAGGCGAAGCTTCGTTAGGGGTTAGACAACAATCTTCCCATATCTTTCATTCCACCCTTACCAAATCTCTTCAACAACTTACGGGTTTGCATAAATTGTTTTATTAATCGATTCACCTCCTGTACATTGGTACCACTCCCTACAGCAATTCTTTTGCGACGGCTTCCATTTAGAATAGATGGGTACAACCTCTCTTTTTGGGTCATGGAACTAAGAATCGCTTCCATTCTGGTTAATTTCTTGTCATCAACCTGAACAGATTTAAGAGCCTTACTGTTTAATCCGGGGATCATACCCAAAACATCCTGGAGGGGGCCCATTTTTTTCATCTGCTGAAAGACACCTTTGAAATCCTCAAGCGTAAATCCTTCTTTCTTTATCTTTTTCTCTAAAGCCAGGGCATCTTCTGCATCAATAGCAGATTCTGCTCTTTCAATTAATGAAAGGACATCACCCATACCCAATATTCGAGATGCCATCCTTTCAGGATAAAAAACTTCCAGGGCATCCAGTGTTTCCCCGACACCTACAAACTTGATTGGCTTTTTGGTAACCGCTTTAATAGAAAGTGCAGCACCGCCTCGAGCATCACCATCTACTTTGGTGAGAATAACTCCATCAATATCTAATGCCTCGTTAAATCTGGTAGCTACATTAACTGCTTCCTGACCTGTCATTGCATCAGCAACAAGAAGAATCTCTTTAGGCTTAATCTCTTTCTTAATTCTTTCAAGTTCCCCCATCAACTCCTTATCGCTGTGCCACCTTCCAGCGGTATCTATAAGTAAAACATCAAATCCTTTGCTATTAGCCAGATCGAGTGCACCTTTGCAAATTTCAATCGGCTTTTGATTAGAGTCTGCCTCATAAACGGATACCCCCAACTGATTTCCCAATGTCTTAAGCTGCTCTATAGCAGCAGGGCGATACACGTCGGCTGGAACCAGTAGTGGAGTATAGTGTTTATCTACTAATTGTTTCGCTAATTTGCCTATGGTAGTTGTCTTGCCTGATCCCTGTAACCCCACTACCATAATAGAATGCGGGCTTTTCCCTGTTAAATTAAGGTGGCTTTCCCTATCACCCATCAAGGATATGAGTTCATTTTTAACAATTTTGATGAACTGCTGAGCAGGGGTAAGGCTTTTCAAAACATCCTGGCCCAGGGCTTTTTGCCTGACTCCTTCGACGAACCCCTTTACAACTTTGAAATTTACATCGGCTTCCAACAGGGTAATACGTAATTCTTTGAGCGCATCCTGAATATTACGCTCACTAAGCTTGCCATGCCCTTTCAAACGTTTGAAAGTATGATTCAGTTTTTCAGTAAGGTTGTCAAACATAATCCAATCACATTTTAAAGTAAATTATGTACAATTTTGTTATTAAAGTTTATTTTCCAGCAATTGTCAAGTCTTATTTTCTCTTATAATTTCAATACTTTCCCTCACCACATTGCTGAAAATCATTTCTTAAAAAGTTGCTCCCACTCTTCTTTTGCTTTTACAACCTTATCTCCATTGTCAATTCTTGCCTCCCTATCACCAAAAACAAAAAAATCGCAGAAATTACTTCGATCACGGTCCCTTACTTCTACACTCTGTGGTTCTCTGCAATGGTTGGAGGCACCAGGATCATAAAACGCACAATTAAGGCAACACTTAAGATCTCGATGGCAATGAGGACAAATTTCTTCCCTCCCTACCCTATCTATAATACCCAGCTCATGCCCACAGAAATAACATGTTTTCATAAGTCGATTCTAAGTGAACTCAAGTGATCTAAAGTGAGCTTAAGTGATCTAAAGTGACTAAAGTTTTTAAATTCGAGCTCTTTTGTTTTAGATTTTAATTCCGCAACTTTACACGTAACCCGTAACTCGTAACATGTTCATCTTCTGTTCCCTATCTTACACAACCACCTTCATCAAATCTTCTGCCAGAATTACCTCTCCTGAATACTGACTCTTAACTATCTTAACAATATTACAATCATCACAAGGGGGATAAAAATGGTTCAGCAACAGTCTTCTGCATTCAGCCTCCCGTGCTACACGCCCAGCCAATGAAGGAGTAAGATGCCCTTCTACTTTTTTGTCATCAGGGAAAGAACACTCTAAGATTAGAAGATCAACTCTTCTTGCTAATTCAACAAGGTTGGGACAATAATCAGTATCTCCTGAACAAGCAACTACTTTCCCATCTTGAGATTTTATCCTAAAGCCAACACTATGATCACTATGCAGTAAGGGAAATCCCTGTAAACTGAAATCAGCAAAATTTAGCTTTTCACCGGAAATCTCTGTTAAGTCAAGCCTGTAACTCTTAGGAATGATCCATTTGCCATAGGTCAGTTTTAACCTTTGATAAAACTGAGTCATCCCTACAGGTCCAATTATGGACAACCTCCTTGTTCTCATCTTTTCACTTCCATAATTTGAAGCAAAGAGAAAAGGTACAAGATCAGCGGTATGATCCGGATGAAGATGACTGAACAGGAGGCAATCAATTTCTTTAAAAGAAACATCAACCTTAAGTAACTCTCTTAATGTTCCGGATCCGCTATCTAAAAGTATGGTACTATTTCCAGCTTTGATAACGGTTCCCGGGGAACCTCGTCTCAGAGAAGGGACACATGTGCCAGAACCGACAATAAACACTTCCATAAATTTAAGCCCTAACCCTGGCAAGCAGGAACCAAACAGAACGTGAAAATTGGGATAAACTCAGCTTTAGCTGAGTTCTATCTATATCACAAGGGATGGAAAACGAATACTATTTTATTGAAATCGAAAAGTTTTTGGTATATAAAATTATAAGTAGCATCTATTTTTACAGTAAAGCTTATCTCTTTTAAGGAGGATATAATAATAAAATGAATTTTATTGTTGTAGGTGCAGGTGAAGTCGGTTATCACCTCTCCTCAAGATTGTCCCAGGAAAAGATGGACGTAGTCGTCATTGACAAAGATGAAAGCAAAGTCAAGCGTGTCATAGATAACCTCGACGTACAAACCATTCATGGAAGTGGAAGCAGTTTTGCAACGCTCAAGCAGGCAGGTATTGAAAATGCTGATATACTTATTGCTGCTACCAACAGCGACGAAGTAAACATGATTTCCTGTCTGGTAGCTAGCGTTCAATCGAAGGTTCCCATAAAAATTGCCAGAATCAGAAACCCTGAATATCTCCAAAACTCAGGGATACTGGGCAAAGAACATCTTAATATAGACCTGACAATCAATCCGGAACAGGAGATGGTAAGAGCTATAGCCAGGCTGGTAGAAATTCCTGATGTTGTAGATGTTGTAGAATTTGCTGAAGGTAGAGTGAGGATATCTGGAATTAAGGTTGATCCCCAAAGTTATGTAATTGGTAAAAAGCTACGGGACCTAAGCAAAGAAAACGAAAAACACGACATTCTCATAGCAGCAATTTTCAGAGATGACCAGGTGATCATTCCCCGGGGGGATGATGTCATTCAAGAGAATGATTTAGTCTATGCTGTTACCGAATCAAAAAAAATTACCACCGTCACTAGCTATTTTAAAGAAAAAGAACAAAGAGTCCAACGTATAATGATTTTAGGAGGTGGAGAAATTGGTGTTGAGCTTGCTCAAAGCTTAGAGAAAAAAGCCATAAAAACAAAAATTATTGAACACGACGAGCAAAGATGCTCAGAGATTGCAGAAAAGTTAGAAAAAACCATTGTCCTCCGAGGTGATGGAACAGATCGCGAACTTCTCGAAGAAGAAAACATTAAGGATGTTGATGTATTCATAGCTGTTTCTGAAGACGAGCAGACAAATATTCTTGTTTCTCTTCTGGCTAAAAGGTTGGGAGCAAAAAAGGTTATATCTTTAATCAACAACATTTCGTATATACCTATCGTATCCAGTGTCGGTGTAGATATTGTGGTAAGTCCTCACCTGGCTGCCATCAGCCGCATCCTGCAATTTATACGTAAGGGGAAAGTGCTCTCAGTAGCTTCATTCAATAAAGAAAATGCTGAAGCCATAGAAATTGTCGCCCTGGAGACCTCTGACCTGGTTAATAAACCACTTAAAGACATTAAATTCCCTAAAGGGGCTATAATTGGTGCTGTGGTAAGAGATGAAGAAATTATTATTCCCACTGGTAATACCATTATCCTCCCCGGGGATCGTGTCATCATCTTTACCCTGACATCGACCATTCCTTCAGTAGAAAAGACACTGATGGTAAAAATGGAATACTGGTAAAATAAGTGACTAAAGTTTTAAGTGAGCTTAAGTGCTACGACACTAAAACAATTTAATTAAAGAGTCTCTCATGCAGCCTTCCCTTATCCTGAATATCCTTGGATTTCTATATCTACTTCTTTCCTTAACTATGACTTTCCCCCTTGCAGTATCTATTATTTACAAAGATGGGTGTGTTTCTGCATTTCTTTACTCCATTGTTATAACCGTCATATCCGGTTTAATTCTCTTCTATGCTTTCCCTTCAGAAAAGAAGGAGCTGTCTCATCGTGATGGTTTTTGCATTGTTACTCTGGGATGGGCTACAGTAGCCCTTTTTGGTTCTCTCCCCTTTATATTCTCAGGCAGTATCAATTCTTTCACCAATGCCTATTTCGAAACCATGTCAGGATTTACCACTACCGGGGCAACCATTTGCCTGTCAGTTGAACAGCTACCTCAGAGCATTCTCTTCTGGAGGAGTTTCATCCAGTGGCTGGGGGGAATGGGTATCATCCTCTTTTCTATTGCCATCTTACCCCTCTTGGGAGTAGGGGGAATGGAATTATATAAAGCGGAAGTGCCCGGTCCCACTCCTGATAAGATCAAGCCCAGAATCACCGAAACAGCTCGCATATTGTGGAAGGTCTATCTTCTCATCTCCTTAGCAGAAGTCATCCTGCTCTTAGCTGGCGGGATGAACCTCTTCGATTCACTTTGCCACACCTTTACCACACTCGCCACCGGTGGTTTTTCCACCAGGAATATCAGTATCGAATATTATAACAGCCCTTACTTAGAAACAGTGTTTATCGTGTTCATGTTGCTTGCCGGAATCAATTTTTCCCTCCACTACCGTCTCCTGCTGGGCAATGTAAAAGGATTCTGGAAAAACAGTGAACTTCACTTCTTTCTCTGCGTATTCCTGATCTCTTCAGTTCTCATAGCTATTAACCTGAGACTCAACTTCTTCGACAGTTTAGTTCCATCTCTCCGGTATGCCTCCTTTCAAGTTGCATCTATACTTACTACGACAGGCTATAGCTCAAATAATTTTGGTGCATGGCCTGCCTTTTCTCAGTGTCTTCTGCTACTCCTGATGTTTATAGGAGGATGTACAGGTTCAACCGGTGGGGGCATCAAATGTTTCAGAATAATGCTATTGCTTAAGCAGGGATACCGTGAGCTCTATCGCATGATTCATCCCCGTGCAGTAATACCTGTGAAACTTGCTGGAAAAAGTATCTCCACCGGAATTATGGAGGGTGTGTGGGGCTTCTTTTATCTTTACCTTTTCCTTTTTGCCACCATTTCTCTTATTATGACGCTACTGGGATTAGACCTCATCACAGCCATTAGCTCTGTGGCAGCCTGTATAGGAAACATCGGACCCGGTTTAAGTGCTGTAGGACCAGCAGAGAATTACTGTCACATTCCCACACTGGGGAAATGGCTTCTAAGTTTCTCCATGCTTGTTGGCAGGTTGGAAATTTATACCGTGATTGTTCTCTTTGTCCCTGAGTTTTGGAAGAAATAACCCATGAAAAACAGAGAAATCGCCTCCATATTTGAAAAAATGGCTGATATTCTCGAACTCAAAGGTGACAACCCCTTTAAGATTAATGCTTACATAAAGGCTGCCCGCATCCTCAATGATCTCCCCACTGATATTGAAGAGATTGCACAATCCTGCGAACTCCAGAAAATACCCGGGATAGGCAAAGGTACAGCAGAAAAAATAATAGAATACCTTGAAACCGGTAGAATCACCAAATTTGAGCAACTTAGACAGGATATCAGCAATGAACTCATCGCTCTATTAGGAATACCGAGCCTGGGCCCAAAAACAGTTGCCCTGTTACACAAAGAATTTAAGATCAACAACTTAGAAGATTTAAAACAGGTTATCACGGATGGAAGGATCACTCATTTACCAGGGATGGGGGAAAAGAAGATTGAAAACATCATGCGCGGCATCAAGCTCTATACCTTAAGTAAAGAAAGGATGCTGCTTAGTGAAGCCCTCAACACGGCCAGGGAAACTATTAAACAACTAAAAAAATCAATCGACATCACCACGATAGAAGCTGTGGGATCACTGAGAAGGGGAAAAGAAACAATAGGTGACATCGACATCCTTGCTACAGGCAAAAAGGGGAAGGAGATTATCGATGCTTTCGTTCATCTTCCTCTAGCCAATGATATTTTAGCCCATGGAGACACAAAAGGCAGTATTGTAACAGCAACAGGAACTCAACTGGACTTAAGAGTAGTGGGTAAAGACTCCTTTGGTGCTGCCCTTCAATATTTTACCGGTTCAAAAAGTCATAACATACGTTTAAGGGAGATTGCCAAGAGGGAACATTTAAAAATTAATGAGTATGGAATATTCTCCGCTAAAAAAAAGATAGGTGGAAAAAGAGAAAAAGACATATACACCACCTTGCACATGGATTGGATACCCCCTGAGCTTCGTGAAGACCGGGGTGAAATAGAAGCTGCTCTTAACCACACCCTTCCCTCTCTCCTCAACGATTCTGATATCAAGGGGGATCTCCACGTCCATTCTACTTACAGCGATGGTGCCCATTCTTTAGAAGAAATTGCAATAAAAGCAAAAGAGATGGGCTATCAATACATCGCCATAACCGATCACTCTCAATCTCTAAAAATTGCTAAAGGTCTTTCTGAAGCACAGTTAAGAGGAAAAATAGCAGAGGGGAAAAGAATTAACAAAAAGTTGTCTGGTATAAAAATACTTATAGGTACTGAAGTCGATATCAAAAGCGACGGGACGCTCGATTACCCAGATACCCTGCTTAAGCAACTCGATCTGGTAATAGGGGCTATCCATTCCGGATTCAAACAAAAAAGTGAACAGATTACCCAACGAATTGTCACGGCCATGAAAAATCCTTACCTCCACATCATCGCTCATCCTACTGGTCGTTTACTGGGAGAACGGGAACCATACGATCTGGATATCAACCAGGTAATAGAAATGGCTGGCAAAACAGGAACAGCTCTGGAGATTAATGCATACACAGAACGATTGGATCTCGATGACATTAACTGTATGAAGGCGAAACAAAAAGGGGTTAAGATTGCCATTGGCACCGATGCCCATCATGTGGATCAGTTGTGGATGATGGAACTGGGTGTCACAGTTGCCCGCCGCGGGTGGTTAGAAGCGAGGAATGTATTAAATACTCTGCCAGCAGAAGAGTTAATCAAATGGACTAAAACCAAGAGTGTGAGAATGCATTGAGATCATGTTAAACGACCTTGAATTATTTATAAATCATTTATTAAACATTATCGAGCAATTCAACAGTACTCTTTTTGAAACATGGCCTGTTGCATTAATCGTCGGCATTGCCCTTTGTTTCTTTGGATTTAAAATCTTCCGGTTTTCTCTATTTATTTTTGGCTTCATTATTGGTGCAACTATAGGCTTGGGAATAGGAGATATTTTTCTCAAGCCCTGGGGAGGAATCGTTGGCTCCATAATTATTGGATTATTGGGAGGATACGGTTTTTTATTCCTCATCAGAATAGCGGGGTTCCTGGCAGGTGTCTTTATCGGCAGTATCTTAGGTGTATTCTTCCTGGGTCAAAGTGCCTGGATTATTATTGTTGCTATCCTATCCGGTATCTGCGGGCTCTTCTTCCTAAACTATTTTATCATGGCAAGCACATCATGCTGGGGGGCCATGCTTGCCATAGGCAGTTTCTTTCGCTTTCTTAACCTGCCTTTCCATGAATACCAGCACATGCTATTAGTAAGCGAGGCTGTTCTTTTCATCCTGGGGCTGGGATACCAAGTCCGCCTGACCAGAAAAAAATC
>CBDTTR010000081.1:0-8098 GCA_965363405.1 uncultured bacterium
CAGTAGATGGCTACTGCAAATTCTGGGTTGAAGAATCAGGCAGGGGATATAGAAGCAAAAAAGATGGTACTGGAGGTTGTTGATATTTTGAAGGATTAACTAGTGGGCGTATACTACCACCTGTTATAAGGGTGGCTTTGTTTTGCGGTCGAAGGCCTTGAAACAAAGGAAGTACGAAAGTGCTGCTGTTTCCTTTTGCGACCCCGTGTAAAGCACGGTGTTTTCAAAGCAAACAATTAATTGTTCTCAAAGAAATATACCATTTCTCCTGTTTTCACTAAGCCAAGTTCTTCTCTTGCAATATTTTCTATAAATTTATTATCGTTTTTTAAAAAATAATTGTATTCTTCCAATTTTTTATTTTCTATCTTCAAGCTCTGTTTATAATTTTCTATCTCACTCAACTCTTTTTCAAGAGAAATCACGTTCATTATTCCCCTCTCCCCAAAGCATGAGTATGCTAAGATAAAGCAAATAAACCCTGCAATTATGAAGAAGCCGTATAGATTATTTAGAAACTTCACCGTTACCTTTTCTCCGAAGCTGTTTTCTTCATAGTTGAGGTAGCAATCGCTAATTGTGTAATTCCTGCTCTTTTAGCAGTATCCATCATCCTTACAACTTTGCCATGAGAAACTTCTTGATCA
Source organism: uncultured bacterium (assembly GCA_965363405.1). Taxonomy (GTDB): domain Bacteria; phylum Desulfobacterota; class WTBG01; order WTBG01; family WTBG01; genus WTBG01. The sequence goes on from CBDTTR010000081.1 coordinate 648, forward strand.
GCCTGAATAATGACCAGGGTATCCTTATTCTTCTGAGCAGATTTAGTTAAAACTGAAGAGATCTGATCAACAGAAACAGGATTGCTATTTATAAATATACTGTCATTTTTGTCCATTACGATAATGACCTCTTCCCTCTCTCTTATAATCTCCTCTGTCACTGCATCCGGGAGATTAACCTTTATCCCTGGTGTAATAATAAAGTTCAAAGAAAGAGCAAAAAATATGAGCAAGTTGAATACAGTATCAACTATGGGGGTAATATCAAGGCTTGCATCTGTTTTCGTTCTCTCGCTAAATTGCATTACTTACTGGATGGATTACCTTTTAAGGCTATTCCTTCTCCTTAATCAATTCAACCATTTGAGCAGAACACTCTTCCATCTCAAAAACTAAAGAAGAAGACTTGCTCGATAAATATCTATAAAATACCAGGGTTGGAATGGCAACCGTAAGTCCTGCAGCAGTTGTGTATAGTGCCTCAGAGATGCCACCTGCTAGCGTACTGGGATTAACTACACGTTGTAAAGATATAACAGAAAATATTTTAATCATACCTGCGATGGTTCCAAGCAAACCCAGAAGTGTGCTGATGCTTGCTATCGTTGCTAAGGCTTCAAGGTATTTCCCCAAAACAGAAGCTTCTCTTCTTCCTACTTCTTCAATTCTCTCTTTAATTACCTCTCTCTTTTTACCGTAATTCTTTATCCCGATGGAAAAAATACGAGAGATAGAGGAATGATTGTTTTCGCATACTTTAATGGCCTCCGAAAAATTATTCTTATTTAGTAATTGTTCAACTTCATTTAAAAATACATTTGGTATATTTTTCTTTCTTCTTAGGCTCCACAATTTTTCAAGAAAAATGGCAAAGGACAATATCGAACAAAGAATGATGGGGTACATGAATACTCCACCTTTAATTATAAAATTTAACATTTCTATATCTTCCCTTCTATAAGTATACTATAAATTTAAACAGCCAGTTTCTAGAATCAAGAATCATTTTGCCAGTCACATTCCATTTTATGCTTAATGAACGATCTGCAATAAATTGATGAGTTCCCATATTTTGTTATTATATAAAATTTTAAAAACCTATTCAAGCAATTCTTTGTTTTAATTAATATATTTTTTCATTTCAAGGGTTTTAAATATTTGTATTCTCTTAAGAAGGTGGTTAATCAGTCACTTCTTTTTTTACTTGCAAACCCAGTAAATCAATGATATTTCTTAACACCTTGATTGTTTGTGAGAAGTCAAAGCATTCCCTTAATTCTTCTCTATAAATCCTTCCACAGGGGAAGTTAAATTAGATTTGTCATAACAATAACAATAAACAACAATTAATTATGAATGAAAGAAGAGGTATAATGAGCTTAAAAAATGACCTTGAAAAAATTGTCCATCCTGAGTTTGTAAAGGATGACTCAGAAACACTTACGGCATATTCCCACGATCAGAGCTTCGCTCCACCATCCAAACCAGATTTTGTCATATTTCCTCAAAAAGTTGAACACGTTCAAGAAATAATAAAATTAGCCAATCAAACCAACACTCCAGTAACACCTTATAGTTCAGGTCTTAACTTTCATGGTGCCACTATTCCGCAACAGGGAGGTATAATTTTAAATCTGAGCCGAATGGATAAGATAATAGAGATTAATGAAAAGGACTGGTTTGTCATTATTGAACCGGGTGTTACATATCAGCAACTGCAAGACAGCCTGCTGCCAAAGGGTTTAAGGCTTATGGTTCCTTTAGGTGTTCCACCTAAGCGATCTGTTCTTTCCAGCTATCTTGAACGTGATCCTGTTATGGCCGCTGCCAGTTTTGAATACGGTAATTACCTTCAAATGGACATGGAGATTGTTCTGCCCGATGGAGAATTATTTAGAACAGGCTGCTGGAACCTCGGAGGCCGTCCGGGAGGTTATTACGGGCCAGGAGTAAATATGCCTTTTCGTTTTTGGACAGGCGCACAGGGAACACTGGGGGTTATTACCAAGATCATTATCAACGTTCAACATCTTTCTCCTGTAAGGAAATACTTTTTTCTATGTTTTGATAATCTCGAAGCGGTTATCGAACCACTTAGAAAGATCCAAATGAAGGAAATTGGATGGGAGTGTTTTGGCTTGAACAGATTTAATCTATCCGCCCTTTTGACAGATGACTGGAAGGTACCTGAATCTTTTCCCACAACAAAGATTGCATCGTCTAATTTTGATCAACTACGAAAGTCCCTCCCTGCCTGGACCGTTGCCATTGGATTAACCGGTTTCACCAACTTCCCTGAAGAAAAAGTAGCCTATGAAGAAGAAGCCTTACGTCAAATATGCAAAGATATGGGGCTGGAACTTTTAGAATCCCTCCCAGGCAATCCAGAAACCAACCAGATCTTTTTAGAGGAATCTCTTCGCTCATGGGGAATACTCAAAAAATTCTGTTATAAAGGGTCTGTTCATGATTTGTCCTTTAAGGTTCCTCTTGACAAATTACCTTCAATGGAAAGATTAATGCTCAAACTTGCAAAAGATGGAAACTATCCTGGTGAAGATATGGGGGGGTATTTTCTCATCCTCGAGCGCGGAAGAGGAGTTCATATTGAATTTGATTTACACTGCGATTTGGAAGACAAACAAGAAAGCAAAAATGTGGATGAGCTCTGGAACAAATCAAGTAAAGATTTACTCGAAGAAGGAGCTCTTTATGACCGACCTTACGGGATCTGGTCAGAATTGACATATAAGAAAGCATCAAACTATCATCATAAAATAAAACAACTGAAAGATGAATTCGATCCCAAAGGCATTATGAACCCGGGTAAAATATATATATAAGGGGGCGTCATATGGAAGTGAAGAAAAAAGTTGAACCTCAATACCTTCCTCCTGAGATTTACCAGGCTTTAGAAGATATTGTTGGCAAAGAATATATAACTCAGGATAGAGGTATTCTTGAAACTTATAGTAAATTTTCTATAGACATTGCAGGTTACCTGAAAAAACATGCAAAAGACCCATCAAACATTCCAGCCTGTGTAGTTCTTCCGTCCACTACCGAAGAAGTACAAGCTATAGTCCGTTTGGCCAATAAACATAAGATTCCTTTCGTTCCCTTTACTAACGGACAGTTGGGTATCGCCAACTATCCTACTAAACCTCTTCCTACTATCTGCATCCATTTCAGCAGGATGAATAAGATTTTAGAAATCAATACCAAGACTATGGCAGCAAAAATCCAACCCTATGTAGATTATGGACAGCTCCAGGCAGATGCCATGAAGGTCGGTCTATGGAATGGGGGCACACCCTTATCAACTTCTCTATGCAAACTATCATCCCAGACAGCCCTGGCAGGACTTTACCAAACAAGCATGAAATATGGGACCATTGGCAAAAACATCGTAAGTCTCAAATTGGTATTGCCAGATGGTGAGATTCTAAAAACAGGTTCGAGCAGCGTGGATTCGGTCGATGATTTCTGGGAATATGCACCCGGACCGGACATTTATGGCCTATTCAGGGGATCCAGTGGAACACTGGGCATCATCACCGAATTAACCACCAAACTCCATCCCTGGGCCGGGGAAAAGGAACTTCCGGAACCACCCGCTGGTCGTCCTTCCATTCAAACATATCGTGATGATAAATATGACCATGCACCACCTCCCAAGCTTCATCGACTTTACTGGGTTGAATACAATGACATCGATAGTGAAATCAAGGCACTACGCGAGGTTGCCCATTCCGGCATCGGTATTGGTCTCAATGCAGCCGGTATTTACAACGCTTATTACTGTTCCACAACACAAGAGCAAACGATTAAACGTGTGGAAGAAAATTTCTTTCCACCTTATAATTTCTATGTCATCTGCACCGGCATCACCTCTCACAAGCAGCTTGACTATGCAGACAAGGTCATAAATAAGATAATTAAAGAAACAGGAGGCACACTGCTTTCTGAAGATCATAAACCTGATGTGCTTAAAGTACTTTCAACCTGGAATCTTGATTGTATACGGCACGTCTGCGGTTATCGAATGAGCCGTTATTCCTATTTGGATACCTGGTTCTGTAGTGGTGTACCGGCTGTTGGAAATGACGCTCAGGAAATCTGGAGTGAAGCTATCAATACAATTGGGGAAACTTATATTACAGACCGTGGCGGGGTTGATACTACCCCCTTCCTTTACGCTTCTGATCCCTCCGGCAGAAACTTTTTTACAGAAGCTGATGTTTATCCAAACCCTATGGATCCAAAATCTTTACAGCAGGCACAACAGCTTATGATGTTTAGTATAGGAAGAACAATTGGCAAGAAGATTGGTCCCGGTGTCACTGCCTTCGGAGCCAGCTTTGAACCCCTCACTTCTTTCTTCCCCGAGATGGGACCTAATGTTCACCTCTTTATGCGAAAGCTGAGGAAAGTATTCGATCCTAACGGTGTTTGTGCGCCCGGAAGACAGATATTTACCAAAGAAGAACTTCAGGCCGTGCCCCCACCAATGGTAGAAGCTATCAACCAGCTTAGACAGATGAACGGGTTGGATCCCATTGATGTTTCTAAATTGAAATAAACATCAATAAAGCCATGCCATGACTTTAAAGGAACAACTAGAAAAGATTGTTGGACCACAAAACGTCTTTGATGATCAGGAAACACTGGTTAAATATTCAAAGGATCAAAGTTTTGTCTCTCCTGCCAAGCCAGATTTTGTTATATTTCCTCAATCTACAGAAGAAATTCAAGAGATCACAAGGTTAGCCAACCAGACTAAAACTCCCCTTATCCCTTTCAGCTCAGGTTTAAATTTTTATGGAGCCACTATTCCCAGTAATAGTGGCATCATCATTAATCTTTCAAAAATGGATAAGATACTTTCCATTGATGAAGAGAACTGGTTTGTTGTGATAGAACCCGGCGTTACCTATGAACAGCTTCAGGATGAACTTAACAAAAAGAAATTAAGAGCCATGATTCCACTGGGAGTTTCTCCTAAAAGGACTGTGCTTTCAAGCACTCTGGAAAGGGATCCTGCGCTGGCAGCAGCCAGTTTTGAATACGGTAATGATTTAATGTTAGATACAGAAATCATTCTGCCGGAAGGAGACTTATTCCGTACAGGGCTCTGGGCATCAGGCGGAAGGCCTGGATCTCACATGGGGCCAGTAAGAGCTCTACTCTACCGATTTTTCACAGCAGCACAAGGCACTTTTGGTATAATGACCAAAATGGCTCTTCAAGTAGAGTATCTTCCTGAACTTCAGGAGATTTTCTTCATCCCTTTCTCTTCCATTATGGACAGCCTTGAAGCTATTAAGCAAATTCAAAGAAAGGAAATCGGGCTTGAGTGTTTTCTTTTAAATCGATTTAATCTAGCTTCACTATTTTGTAAAGACTGGCATATTCCCCAAGAATTCCCAAGCGAAAAAGTACCCTCTGAGCATTTTAAAGAACTTATCGATGTGTTACCTCCATGGGTTCTCATTATCTGTTTAACGGGTTCACCAAGGTTCCCGGAGGAAAAAATCAGCTACGAAAAAGATGCCCTAATGAACATTTCTTCTAAGTTAAACATAAATGTCTTTTCCACTATCCCTCCTCTGGAAAACGCCGATGAATACTTTTCAGGGCTTTTATTTAGACCATGGGACATACTTAAAAAATTCTGTTTTAAGGGATCCGTTCACAGCCTCTCCTTCAAATCTCCCCTAAAACGTGTTCCGGAATTTGAATCGATTATCCATAAGGCTTCTGAAGAACACAATTACTCCATCAGACACATTGGCGGTTATCTGCTTCCCATTGAAAGGGGAAGAGCAGTCCACCTTGAATTTGATTTCCACTGTGACATCTCAAGTCCCGAAGAAGTAAAACAAGTAAAGAACCTGTATTTCAGCTGCAGTGAAGAATTAATAAAAATGGGTGCATTTTTTGACAGACCATATGGTGTCTGGGCAGAGATGATGTACAATAGAACAGGAACATACACCAAAAAGCTCAAAGAACTTAAAGACGAGATAGATCCGCATCATATTATGAATCCAGGCAAGCTTTGTTTTTAAGAGATATTCATTATGGAAAAGAAATTTTTCGAAAAAACCTTAGAAGATTATAAAGATCAAGTCTGGGGATGCGCACGCTGCAACTGGTGCCAAAATCACTGGGGATGGAATGTGAAGAGTGCTGAATACTCTGAGATTTGTCCTGCCTTTGGTGAGTTCCGGTTTTTTTCCTACTCTGGAATGGGTAAAATGCACATCGCCCGAGCCCTTCTTGAAGGTGACTTCGATTATGAAGATGCCCCCGAATTGGCAGAGATTGCTTATCTATGTACTACCTGCGGTGCCTGTGAGATAAACTGCCAGAGACTGCAAGACAAGGAACCTCTTAAGGTAACAGAGTGCCTTCGTGCCAAATTGGTCGAAGATGGAATAGGCCCAATGCCTGCACATAAGGTTCTCATTAATAGTATTAAGCAGTATGATAATCCCTGGATGCAGCCAAGAGCAAAGAAAGCAAGCTGGGCAAAAAAAATAAAGTTAAAAGACGCAAGCACAGAGGAGGTTGAGACATTATATTTTGTGGGATGTACTGCCGCACTTGACCTTTCGCTAAGGGAAGTTCCTCAAAACACTGCTCAGATTATGCTCAAAGCAGGAGTCGATCTCGGTATCTTTGGCAACCGGGAGATTTGCTGTGGAAGTCCTGTTGCCAGAATTGGTGATAGAAAGACATTTATGGATCTCGCCAACAGGAATCTTGAGCTCTTCAACAAAAGGGGAATCAAAGAAATTGTCACCTCTTGTGCCGGATGCTATCGAGTCCTTAAATTTGACTATCCAGAAGTACCAGGCAATTCCAAAATAGAGTATAAAGTATATCACACAGTAGAGTACTTAGATCGCCTTCTAAAGCAGGGGAAACTTGTCTTCACCAAAGAGATCCCTCTAGTCCTTACATGGCATGACCCATGTCACTTGGGAAGGCATTGTGGAATTTATGAGCAACCCAGAAATGTTTTGAGCTCCATTCCAGGGATAAAGCTTGTTGAAATGGAACGGATTAAGGATCAAGCATGGTGTTGTGGTGGTGGAGGTGGTGTCAGAACTGCTTTCATTGAATTTGCTGTAGAAACAGCAAAAAAGAGGATTGGGGAAGCCATGAAGACTGGTGCTGAAGGAATTGTTACCTGCTGTCCTTTCTGTGAGCAGAACATATCTGATGCTCTTGCTCAAATGAACAATCCTCTTAAGCTATATGATATCACTGAACTTGTCATCCAGGCTATTTAACCACGGAGATAAAAACAATTTAGGAATTGAGGGATTCAGGAATTATCTGTTTTGAAGTTAATAATGTTAAGGGAGCTAATTGGTGGATAATAAGAAAAAGAAGAAAGTTATCCCAAATAAGTTAGATCCAGAAGTTTTTGACGCTCTAAA
>CBDTTR010000082.1:0-8049 GCA_965363405.1 uncultured bacterium
TTCTGCACCTGCTCCCTGATTCTCTCCAGTTCGTTTTTGATCTCCACTACTTTAAGCGAGACTTCTGCACGGTAAGATTTAGAACCTGTGGTATTCACTTCTCTATGAATCTCCTGGATTAAAAAGTCCAATCTCCTTCCAACCGCATCTTCAGAATCTAACCATTCCTTAAACTGAATAAGGTGGCTCTTTACTCTCACCAGTTCCTCCGAAATGTCACTCTTCTCAACTAAATAGGCTACCTCCTGGGCAAGCCTTGATTCATCAATCTCAATGTTCTTACAGAGTGCCTGTATTTTTTCACTTAAACTCTTCTGATGATCTTCAAATGCTGCGTCAGAAATGTGTTTGATTTGATCAAGTAAAAGCTCAATCTTGTTCAGCCGTGAAAGAAAATCCTCTTTTAATTGCAAGCCTTCCACTCCTCGCATTCTCACAAGCTCATCGATGGCAGAAGAAATGGGGATTTTCAGCATCTCCCATTCATAAACCTGACTCTGATTAGTAGTTTGAGAAACAATAACGTCCTTCTGCGTTAAAATCTGGTCGAGAGTAATCTCTTCAGGCAACTGCAAGTTTTCTTTCAGCTGTTTCAAGAGAAGGCAGTAACGGCGTGCCAGTGGTATGTTTAATTCTAGATTCTGCTCTTCCTGCTCCTCACTTTCAAATTGTATGGATAGTTCAATCCTTCCTCTCGTGAGTCGTGCCAATACAAATCTCTTGATTTCACTTTCAAGGACAAAACACTTTTGGGGAATTCGAAGAGAAATATCAAGGTATCTATGATTGCTTGACTTTACCTCAACAACAATCTTATCTTCCCCCACCGCATATTCTGCCCGTCCATAACCGGTCATGCTTTTTAACATTTATATCCCTCTCAGCTGGACTTGATATCGTTCCCTCAGTCTGTTCATTATTTCAATAATCTCATCGGTACCATAATCAGGAAATGTCCATTCCAAGGGCTGAAAGCTCTTCCTCTTGTATATGAGGGTTAAGTCAGCATAAACCCCATCCCTTAAATAAGGTCTGTGAGAAAATCCTTTATTGGTAGCTAAAATCAGATGACTCAAAGATATATAACCCGGATCAAGGTTGACCTTTCTATTTCCTTCTCTATCCTTATGCTCTGATTCGAGCCTGTCCGTCCGTCGTTTGACCTCAGGCAACCCATCAGCCTCAATAAGTTTTTCGAAAGTTACAAACCTCCTCGCCAGATTTTTTCCCATCTCCGTTTCATAGTAATCCGTCTTATTAAAGGAAATGAGTTTACTCATAAAATCTATTCCACCATAAACTTGAGAAAGCTTACCCGCAACGGAAGTGAGAATACTCTCATCCCCTGATATAAGACTAACGATCAACTTTACAGGCTTAGGGGCTGACGGTTCACTCATGTTCAATCAAAAGGGATCTGCCGTTATATTATCAATAAGTTCCTCCGGGGTTACCGTAGCTGTTCCTAATTTACTTACTACAATACCAGCAGCATGATTGGAAATCCTGGCGGCTTCCTCATAAGATGCACCCACAGCTAAGGCCATACTAAGAGTTGCAATTACCGTATCTCCTGCACCGGTAACATCATACACCTCTTTTGCCTTAGTAGGGATGTGGGTAACCCTACCTTTTATTTTTTCGAACAGAGTCATCCCTTCCTCTCCACGTGTAATAAGAACTGCCTCACAAGCTAAATTGGCGAGCAGTTTCTTACCCGCTTTTACCAGATCTTTATTGCTTCCGATTTCGATACCACTTACCCTGGAAGCCTCTTTTTTGTTGGGGGTAATGATCCCTGCGTGATTTTCATACAAGCTATGGTTATTAAGTTTAGGATGATCTGCACAAATAATTATTTTCCTTCGCTTAGCCAGAGGTAACAGCTCTTTTAGCAAAGCGGTTGAAATTACCCCTTTTGCATAATCAGAAATGACAAGGGCATTAACACTTTCGAGCTTATCTTTGAGATAGGGTAGTATCCTCTTTCTACTTGCATTAGCTATCTCTTTCTTTACTTCCTGATCATAACGCACTACCTGCTGACGTTGATCTGCTATGATCCTTGTCTTTACCGTGGTCGGCCGATTACTTTCCGAAATAATTCCACGGGTAGTAGCACCCAATTTTTTTATTTCACTTGTAAATTTACTTCCCATCTCATCATTTCCGACAACGCCACAGAGAAATCCTTTTCCATTAAGTGCTTGGATATTGTTCAAGACATTGGCTGCTCCCCCCAGGCTATATTTTCTTTCAACTACATTAACTACTGGGACAGGGGCCTCAGGGGAAATACGTTCTGCTCTGCCATAAATAAACTCATCAATCATAAGATCCCCAATGACTAAAACCTTAGCCTTTGAGAAATTCTTTATGTAAGAAATTAAATATTCAGAAATTGAAGTACTCATTGCGTGAACCTTCGGTTATTCATCAAGACTGAGGATTTTCAAAGAATTTCACTCATTAAAAACGCCAATAGTATCTAACAGCAGATGCTTTGTCAATAACAATCCCCACAGGCACGGCAAGGTCATTTGTAACAGAAAGGATAATTAAGATAGGAAATATAGATTTTACTGTCTTACCTGTAAAAGGAGAAAGATACCTATTGCTCCAAAGATGATATTCGCTGCCCAGGCGGAAAGTAGAGGAGGTAATAGCTCTGCCCTGCCTAATGAAAGGCTAAAGTTGAAAAAAACAAAATGTGTAAAACCAATTATCACACTTAACCCAACCCCCCATGCTATACCCCCACCCCTGCCTACCCGCAGTGCAAGGGGAATAGCAAGAAAAGGCATAATTAAACATATAAAGGGGAAAGAAATCTTGGCATAAAGATATGGAGCGTATTCTGGAATTTTGTATCCTGCCCTCTCAATTTTAGCAATATAGTCCCTGAGTTCAGCATAGCTCATCTCTTCCGGTTCCCTTCTGGCTGTCTTGAAATCATCTGGAGTTTCTCTTAAGGGGATGATTTTTTCATCGGAGATTTCTATGTCCATCGAACCACCAGGATTAAATGATCGAATCACAAGATTATAAAATTTCCACCTATTCTCTACCCATTTGCCTAAACCGGCATCTATTCTTTTAACCAAATTGAACTGCTTATCAAAAAAATAGAGGGTAATGCCCTTAAGCGTATTGCTATTGTATTCAAAAAGATCAATGCTACAGATAGTATCATCACTTCGATACCAGAATCTATCTTGTTTCAGTAACCGTTTGCCTTTTTTTTGTTTAATTCTTATATTCTCAGTGTATTCCGCCCTTTGACTTGTATAAGGCATAATAAGCTCCTGATTCACAAAGGAGATGAGCACTAGACAACCACTAATTACTACCAAAGGGGTAATTATTTTATAGACGCTTATCCCGCCTGCTTTCATGGCAATTATCTCATTATTTCTCGAGAAAAGAGCCAGGGACAAAAAAATCGCCAGTAATATAGCCATGGGACACATCCAGTAAAATATTTGTGGAATCTTGTAGGAACAGAAAAGCACCGTAAGGAGAACAGGTGGATTATACTCGCTAAAATTGTCTAGATAATGCACAGAAAGATCAATCACAAAGAACAATCCCATACAAGTAGCAAGACACAAAAAGAATATTTTTAAGAATTCCCTGATGATGTACTTGGTGATTATGTTCAAGATAATATCCTAAACTTAGCACTCTGTTTTTGGGAGGAAGAAATACTGAATACTTGATCCCTGATAAGAGATAATCAGTATCGTTTTGATTACAACAGCACTTTGTGGTCGCTGAAGAACTTGTTGAAAAGGATGCATCTAACTCTATCAAGCAGTTTAAGAGTTCATCCGTTCCTGATACTGCCGAACCTGATAGGTAAATGCTTCAAGTCTGGTTTTTGTGTTGCCTTCTTTCTGCCCATCATAGGCAATAGTAAGAATCGGTATATTATTGTGAGTCTCCTGGCACCTTTTTAGAACAGCATTAACAATCGTACCAGGCATACAGGTAAACGGCATGGTGTTGATAATACCACTTGCACCCTTAAGTGCAAAATCTACTGCTTTGCCTACGCTCAATATAGCCTCCCCTTCAAAAGATGGATGAAGGTAGGGAATAGCGTTTTTAATAATCTCTTCTGTGCTAGGTTCGCCGTGCGCTTTTGAAGAATGGTTAAAACTCCGTGTGAGCCGATGTTCTACTGATTTCTGTAACTCATTGGCAATAAATGTAGCAAGAAAGCTATTATAATGTCCAGTTCGCAGACTTCTTCGCTTACTTGTATAATTCGTATAAAGGATCCACTCCGATATGGGTGGCAACCACACTTCACATCCTAATCGTTCGATGTTCCTAATCAGATCTTCATTGCCAAATCTATTGGATCGTATGTATATCTCACCCACTACACCTATTATGGGTTTTCTTTCTTTTCTGTCCACCCCGATTGTGCTGAAATCAATACTCGCTTTTTTTAAAATGGATGAGATCTTTTCACTTTTTCTTATCGCCTGGCAGATTTTTTCTAAATAGTGCTTATATGCTTTTTCACTTTCTCCCCGGTGTTTCTCATAGGGTCGAACCTCTTTTAATCTTTTTTGCAGGAGGTCTATTGAGACAATTCCTCTCCAGGCAATCTTAGAAAAACCTTCCCCTACTTCTCCCAGTTCACGGTACAGACATTCGTCCTGATCGGGTGCAAAAACGGGAGTTTGAGGAAACCCCATTTCATCTAAAACTAAACGGTGAAAACGGTTATACTCTCCAAACCGGCAAGGGCCTCTTCCTGAGGGCATGAAAAAGGCAGCACGATCAGGATCAAATTCAGTCCTCTGCGTCATTTTTATCATATCGCCTGTAGTTAAAATACATGGGTAACACTCCCTGCCTGAGGTTAATTTCCTTCCCCACCGCAACGTCTCCTCGTCTGACTCTGGCAAAACGCTAGCTTCAAGTCCACAGGCCTCAAAGGCAGCAGCAACCGCATAAGTATGGTCTGACATATTTGGAATATAAACATTTTTTCTTTTATCAGGTGAAGCTTTCCCTGCTGATTTCTTACTCTTCCTCACATTGGGTTTTTTTCGAACATTTTTCAGACTATCCAGATAAGCTTCCAGGCGGGTAATAATACCCACATCAGAGCTGTGCTCGTCAATCTCAATGGTAAGATAAGGGATTTCCCTCATTTTTTCCTTAAAAAAGTGGGAGATAAAGGAATCTGGCCCACAGCCAAAATTGGTGAGATATATTGCATGTAAGGAAGGATAGGACTTTATAAAGTGGGTAGTAGCCATGATTCTCTGACCATATTTCCAGTACATCTTCTGCCATTCCGGAATCAGGTTAGTCTGCTCCAAAGGGAGATAATCCATAGGAATTGCCAAAACACCTAAATCAGCAATCTTTTTTGGCAGGCTAAGGTTGATGCCTGCATCACAGCCATTGTAAGGCCGACTGATGATCACCATAGCTATTTGATTTTCTTTGAGTTGGTTTAGAACTTCTTGTCCCCGTTTTTTTATAGAGCGGTGGAATCGGTTTTGAGCATCAAAGGCAGCTTCTATTGACATATTAATGATTCCTGATTTTTTGCCCAGTTCTTTCCCCACCTTGCTCAGTTCCCGTACAACTCTATTTTTCCCCTCACCAAAGTAAAGGACAGGACTTACTAATTCCACTCCTAGCTTTTCAAAATCGAAAGCAGCGTTAAGAGTATAAGGAAGAGCCTGCACGTAGGGACAAACCTGACTTCTATCAACTTTTGGGCTCACCCTTTCCATATTAATGATACTGGGAAAGAAAATCTTTGTTACTCCCTTCTCAATAAGGTTTTGGATATGTCCATGTGCTACTTTTATGGGAAAGCAGGTTTCAGAGACAACACTCTCAACGCCCATATGGATAATCCCTTTGTGAGTTTTATCTGAGAGGATGACCTTATATCCTAACTTCTTCAAGAAAGTGTAAAAGAAGGGGAGAAGCTCATGATAGAACATACTCATAGGTATACCGATTTGAGGGGCATCATCAGAGGAAAAACCATCTTCTTGAGAAGCCTCATATAAGAAGCGCTCCCTTTCGGCAAAGAGATCTGGTATTTGATTGGTACTCTTCTTTTTGCGGTCAATCTCAAATCTTTCACAACGGCTTCCATAAAGGAGAGGGCGTTCTCCTTTCACCTTCAGTCTTTTGATCTCACACCTGTTAGGGCATTTCTTACACTCAAAAGAGGTGAGTTCATAGTTTCTCTTACCCAGGCCAAAACCTTTGAAATTACTTTTCGCATTCTCCCTCTCCTCTCTGGCTAAAATGGCAGCTCCAATAGCACCCGTCACGTCATGATTACAAGGAACCGTGATTTTCTTTCCCATGACTTTTTCAAATGCTGCTACTACTCCCAAGTTAAAAGCAGTTCCTCCCTGGAAGAATATATGATCTCCAATTTTTCGATCTCCTACCACTTTGTGCAGGTAATTTAAGACAATCGAGTAACTTAAACCAGCAACCAGATCAGCTCTGTCTACTCCCATCTGCTGATGGTGAACCAAATCAGACTCTATAAACACAGTACATCTCTCCCCCAGGGAAGCAGGGCAGGAAGCGCTAAGTGCCAGATTGCTGAATTCATCCTTGATAGATATGTCCAGCTTCTCAGCCTGCTCTTCTAAAAAGGAGCCGGTTCCAGCAGCACACACCTTATTCATTTCAAAATCAATGATAGCACCTTTAGAAAGGCTTATGTATTTAGAATCCTGTCCACCTATCTCGAATATGGTGTCTACCATAGGATCTATATCCATTGCCGCAGTAGCTTGAGCTGTAATCTCATTTTTAATCACGTCAGCACCTATGAAATCTCCTGTTAGATACCGTCCCGATCCTGTGGTACCCACCGCCAACACCTGCACTTTATTACCCACTTCCTCACCGACTTCTTTGAGACCTTTTTTAATTGCTTCAAGTGGTCTTCCTGCCGTCATCAGATACCGTTTTGAGAGCACTCTGTTCTGATTATCAATCACGACCACATTTGTGCTAATCGAACCTACATCCACACCAAGGTATGCTTTAACCTTCTCTCCACCATCTAAGGGAAAAACATCTGTATGACAATCCTCCTTTTTTGTTGTCCTAAAGGGTCCTAATGGTTCCAATCCCTTTGTTTTATTGAGAGTGGGAGAAGAGACGTAATGAGCAAGTTTTTCCAACCCATTAAACATATTGCTAAAAGATGTGTCTTCCATAGTAAGCAAAACTGACCCAATTGCCCCCATTGAAGCATAGTATTTAGGAATAATCAGTTCATCTTCAGCTAATTCCAGTCCCTCAAGGAACGCCTTCCTCATCCCCAGATTGGCAGCAACACCACCCTGGAAAGAAACCGGCCTAACAAAGGGTTTCCCCCTCCCCAGGGTACTTTTAAAATTTCTGGCAACCGCTAGACAAAGACCTGCAACGATATCATAATCCGGGGTTGCAACCTGTTGCAAGTGGATCATATCCGTCTTAGCAAAAACACTACATCTTCCAGCAATACGGGGTGGATTTTTTGATTGTAATGCCAGCCGACCGAACTCTTCTACAGTGAGCCCCAACCGATGCGCCTGCTGGTCCAGGAAAGAGCCCGTTCCAGCAGCACAAACAGAATTCATAGTAAAGTCACTAATCTTTATCTTTCCTGATCTCTCATCAAGATCGAGTGAAATGAGTTTGGAGTCTTCGCCTCCCATTTCAATCACAGTTCTCACTTGAGGATAAAGGCATTCAATAGATTTACCTTGGGCAATGATTTCATTCTCAAAACCTACCCCTAGTAACTCCGCAATCAGTTTGCCACCACTCCCGGTCAAAGATACTCCCATTACTTGGGAAGGTCTTATGCGTGAAAGGATTTCTTCTAAAACACGGTACACAGTAATTAAAGGCTGGCCGTGAGCCCTTGTGTAGTATTCTTCTAAAATCTCTTTATTATCATTTATCACTACTGTATTAATACTAATCGATCCTACATCAATACCTATAAAGCACGAGTTCTTTGAACCCATCTTTATACCCTCCTTAAAC
>CBDTTR010000083.1:0-7891 GCA_965363405.1 uncultured bacterium
ATTAAAATCCCAAAATCTCCAAATCTCCAAATCCCTCAATCCCTCAATTCCTCAATTCCTTGCTTTCCACTCTTTATATCATTCGAAATGGTTTATTTAAAGGATAATTTGGGGTTATGATAAAATTGCAAAAATAGATTTGAAACAAATGATAGTAGTTGCAATTAGCAGCCAATTATTTTAAGATACTTTTCCTTGATTACTATAATTCCTGGCATGGAGAGATAGTACTATAGACGAAGATATTTGTTAAGTATTGCCGTAGATTTTCAGTAGAAGAACTATGCCAGCTTTTTATGTTTCTAACGGGATAAATCCGCGAATATCTGCGGCAATAATTTAGAAAGGAGTTATAAATGGCAAAATTGTATGATCTGGTTGTTGTTGGTGGTGGGCCTGCTGGATTAATGGCTGCAAAAACTGCAGGCGAGAATGGGCTTAAGGTAGCCTTACTGGAAAGAAAAGAACATATCACAGATGTTAATAGAGCCTGTACCATGATGGTTCTTGTCCTCAATGAATATATCTTTGGGGAACGAATAACGTTTAATCAAAAAGATGGGAGACTTTGTTTTCCTGTAAATGGTTTTTCTATAAGGTATGATGGACCACATAAAAATTTGTACGGCTGGCAGTTTTACTCCCCAGGAGGTAAGCGTATTCCTTTTGGGAATTACCAGGAGCGAGAGGCCAGAGGAGATGAGGGAAGAGTATCAGTCGTACATGATAAATCGTCACTATTAAGATGTTTGCTGGAGGATAGCGAAAAACATGGAGTCGAGATATTTCCTGGCACCAACGTTGTCGACATAGAAAAGGAAGGTGAAAAAGTTTGCATTAGGAGTGAAGAAGGGAAAACTTTCTGTGGTCGCTTTGTTGTTGCAGCAGACGGCACTAATTCTCGCATTGCCGAAAAGCTGGGATTTAATGAACAAAGGGAATTTTTTGCTACACTTATCGGATTTGGATGGGACTTGCTTAGTAGTGAGATGGAAGAACCATTGTCTCTTAAAACCTGGATAGGGAAGGAAAAACCTTCGATTACGTTCTTTTCAATTCCCAGAGCATATAGTGATGAATATTTTGTTTTTGGGGGTGGTTTTGATCCTCATATTGATTATATTGCACAGACAGATAGATTTTTATCTAAAAGTGTATTTTCTCCCTGGTTCAAGAAAGCAAAAAAAGTCAGAAGGCTGAGTTTTTGCGAAAATGTTTACTCGCCCATTCGTGAGCCCTATCGTGATAATACTATAGTGGTTGGAGATGCTGCCTGGTGTCAGGAGATTGAGATTACAGGCGCTATCTTATGTGGATGGAATGCGGCAAATGCAATTACAGTTGCACTGGCTGATAATAAAATAAACAGGGAAGGGATTGAAAGCTATCTTGAGTGGTGGGGAAAAACTATTTTTAGCGAACATGATTTTACAGATTATCTAAGACCTTTTACTATGCCTGTTGTTATGGACGATGAAGATATTGACTTTCTTTTCAGTTCGATTAAAGGACCATTGAGAGCATCACTTCATGCCTTTACTGGTGGTGAAATATTAACAGCAGAAATCCAGAAGTTGATTCCAGTGTTTCAGAAGAAAAGACCAGAGCTGGTAGAGAAAATAGTCAAATTTGGCACTACTCCGCTTGCAAATCTTTTTGCAGAGGGAATTCGAACTGGATATCCAAATAGATAGAGAGATATTAAACCTTGCCTAAGTCATTTGTTATAAACAAAAGTTGCTAGCATGACAGCACTTTCGAAAATATCAATTGTACTGGTTGGTACGAAATATCCAGAGAATATAGGTTCAGTTGCACGTGGGATGAAGAATATGGGTTTGGAAGAACTGATATTGATAAACCCAGCTCCTTATGAAAGACTGGAAGCCTACGCTCTTGCCCATAGATCTAAAGATATAATTGACAAGGCACTTGTCTATGATAATTTAAAAGAAGCATTGGGTTCTTTTGAATTTACAGTAGGGACAACTCAAAGAATTAGAGGTCGTCATTATCCTCTATACACACCCAGAGAGATAGCGAAAGAAGTTAAGAGGATTGGTAATAATAAAAAAATTGCTTTGGTTTTTGGAAGGGAGTCTAAAGGACTTTCAAATGAAGAACTGAGATGTTGCAGTATGGTATCTACTATTCCAACAGCAGTCAAACAGCCTGCAGTTAATATAGCTCAAGCGGTAATGATTTATTGTTATGAGTTATACCAGCAGATTAAGGATGTAGAAAAGACTGAGGAATTTAAGTGGGATTTAGCAGAAAACAGAGAGATAGAATATATGTATCAGCATTTGGAGTCCTGCTTAAATGCTATAAATTTTCATCCAAGAGTTGACATTAAAGATTTTATAGACCGTTTTAGAAGAGTTTTAGGAAGAATGAAACTGGAAAGAAGGGATGTAAAATTATTTCACAAATTATTTTCGGAAGTAGAAAGAGCAATTGATGGTGTTAATAAAAAAGTGTAAGGATCTGTGAATCGTTGCTTATAAGAGGAGATGAAAAATGGAAAAGGTTGTTAAAACATTTTGTAGTGTTTGTGAAAGGACTTGCGGGATGCAGGCAACTGTAGAAGACAATAAAGTTAAAAAAGTCGAAGGATTGAAAGAACATCTAAGAAGCAAAGGGGATTTATGCATTAAGGGAAGAGTTGCTCTTGACATAATGTATGCTCCTGATCGCTTGAAACATCCAATGAAAAAAGAGAATGGAGGCTGGAAGCAAATCAATTGGGATGAGGCACTTGATTTGATGGCTCATAAATTGGATGAATTGAAGGAAAGATATGGTGCTAGCAGTCTTGCTGTCTATCATGGGCAGACTTATGTAAAGAATTGCATTGCGATGTTTTGCATGAAACGCTTTCTTAACGCTTATGGATCGGTGAACCTCTGCTCTGCTGCCAGTGAGTGTTTTATTCCTCATTTATTAAATGGGATAGCTACTTTTGGTAATTTGGCTTTTGCAGATGTAGAAAACAGCAAGTGTGTTATCATTTGGGGTTCAAACCCATTTGCCAGCGGTAGCTTTGTTGGTTGTAGTATGCCTCGTACAATAAAAATATTTACAGAACTTAAAGAGAAAGGTGTGAAGTTTATCATTATTGATCCAAGAACTCCTGGTATTGCGAAGCTTGCAGATGTTCACATTAAGGTTAGACCGGGAACAGATGGTGCCCTGGCGTTGGGGATGATGAGGGTGATTATTGAAAAAGGTCTTTATGATAAAGAATATGTAGAAAAATACACTTCAGGTTTTGAAGAGCTGCAAGAGTTGGTTAAGGAGTATGATTTAGAAAAGGTTGAAAGAATTACCCTGGTCCCTCGAGATGAAATTGAAAAAGCAGCCCTTATGTTTGCTACTACCAAACCAGCAGGTATTATACCGGGTGTTGGTGTTGAACATCAAACCAATACTGTTCAAACACTAAGAGCAATCTCTATTTTGCTTGCCATTACTGGAAACATCGATGTTAAAGGTGGAAACACTTTCCTTTCCTCTACTGTTTTAGCACCTGCAAGCATTGACGACATCCCCAAACCATCAGTTGATCCTATTGGGATGGAAGAACACCCCATGTTTGTGAGTATGATAAATCAAGCTCAGGCGTTAGTGGTAATAGAAAAGATTTTAGAAAAAGAGGAGAGTCCAATAAAAGCCTTAATCGTTGCTGGTGGTTCACCAATACCCCAGTTGGCTAATACAAATAGTGTACGAGACGCCCTTAAAAAAATGGAATTTGTTACGGTAATAGATCTGTTTATGACAGAAACAGCTAAATATGCGGATTTAGTGCTTCCTGCTGCCTTCTTTTTAGAGCGGGAGGAAGTTGCAACTATGCCTTTAAATTTGCAAAATAAAGCTGTAGATGGCGGTGAGTGCCTTGCTGACTGGAAGTTCTGGTGGGAACTGGCTAAAAAGATGGGCTATGGGAAATACTTTCCATGGCAAAGCTTTGAAGAACTTGTAAATGTTGTTGTAGAACCTACTGGAGCAACATATGAAGAGCTCAGGAAACACCCAGAAGGTATTATAAATAAAATACCAACTGGTAAATTCCTCAAAGACGGATTCTATACCTATTCGGGGAAAATAGAGATCCATTCAAAATCTATAGAATCAAACGGTTATGATCCTCTGCCAGCGTATAAAGAACCTAAGGAGAGTATATTGAGCAGGCAGGATCTTGCCAAAGACTATCCTCTTACACTGATTACTGGTGGCAGAGTACCCATGTACCTTCACTCACAGCATCGTAACATACCAAGTTTGAGAAAGCTTAATCCAGAACCTTATCTTGAAATACATCCGGATACTGCAAAAGATTGTGGTGTGGGAGAAGGCGATTATGTAATTGTAGAATCAAAGAGGGGTGAACTTAAAATAAAAGCGAAATTGACAGACGGCATTATGCCTAAGGTTATCCATATTCCTCATGGATGGGTTGAAACAGACTGTAATCTTTTAACCGACCATGAAAAGAGAGATCCTATTTCAGGCTTCCCGGGGCTGAAATCTTCCTTGTGTCGTGTAAGGAAAATGCAATCCTGAAAAGAGAACATGGCTTGTGTTTCGCTTCAGTAATTGGAATAGTAAAATATTGGGTTTCTCTAATAAAGGATAGCATGAAGTGAATTATTTGGGAGTTGATATAGGAGCTGTATCAGCTAAAGCTCTGCTTATACAGGAGAATATCATAATTGCTTATGAAGTACTGGATACAGGTCCAAATATAGGGAAGATCGCAGATAAGGTCGTTAAAAAAGTTCTTGATAAAGCCAGTGTTGATTTTAATGACTTGAAAGGGATTGTTGCAACCGGTTATGGGAGAATCTCAGTTCCTTTTGCTGACAAAAGGATAACCGAAATAACCTGCCATGCCAGGGGAGTTCACGATCTTATACCAGAGGTAAGAACCATAATTGATATCGGTGGGCAGGACAGTAAGGGGATGAGAGTGGATGATGCAGGCAATGTAGTTGATTTTGTTATGAATGATAAATGTGCTGCTGGTACTGGCAGATTTCTGGAAGTGATGGCAAGCGCATTGGAGTTAAAAGTTGATGACTTAGGTTTAATATCACTTGAAAGTGAGAATCCTTGTCAAATCAGCAATGTATGCACAGTTTTTGCTGAGTCGGAGGTTATTTCTCTTAGAGCAGAGGGTAAGTCTCGAGAAGATATTATTGCAGGTATTCATAAATCAATCGCATGCAGAATTGGGGCAATGATGTCTCAGATTGGTAAGGAAGAACCTGTTGTCCTTACAGGAGGTGTTGCTAAGAATAAAGGTGTAGTAAAAGCACTAGAAAGTGAGTTGAAAATATCAATACGCATACCAGAAAATCCCCAAATAACCGGTGCCCTTGGTGCAGCACTCATTGCCGCAAACGACATCTAAAATTACCTGGCATGTTTTGTAATTAACTGGAACATCACAAGAGCCAAGAGCAGATTTGACCCCTTGTGACCCCTTGTCTGTGATTACTTTTATTCCTTTTCTGACTGGCCAGCTTTGGGGTCATCAAAGACAGACTGGTCAAATTCCCCCTCATTCTTTGCTACTATACAAGAAACTGCGCAGTCGCCTGATATATTAACTGCCGTACGGGTCATGTCCAGTAGCCTGTCCACCCCAATGATAAGAGCGATACCTTCAACAGGAAGCCCTACTTGTTGCAATACCATGGCAAGCATGATTAAACCCACTCCTGGCACTGCCGCAGTGCCAATCGATGCAAGAGTGGCGGTGAGTATTACAGAGAGATATTGTGTAAAACTCAGATCAATGTTGTATGCCTGGGCAATAAATACGGTGGCAACGCCCTGCATGATAGCTGTACCGTCCATGTTAATTGTGGCACCAAGAGGTAGAGTAAAAGAAGCAATAGTATTTCGTACACCCAGATGACGAGTTGCAGTTTCCATAGTAACAGGAAGTGTGGCATTGCTGCTGGCAGTGCTAAAAGCAAAGAGCATTGCAGAGCGCATTTTTTTAAAAAAGGTAATGGGGTTTAAGCCTGCAAGCAGTTTGAGCATAAGGGGATAGACCAGTGTGCAGTGCAGGATAAGAACAAAGAGTACAAGGAAAAAGTAGGTTATTAAATTGCGTATGGTATCAAAACCGAAGGTTGCAAACATTTTTGCCATCAGACAAAAAACCCCATACGGGGCAAGCTTTATTAAAATTATTACCAGTTTCATGATTATCTGGTTAAGGTCGTTAAATATATTTGCAATTCGTTTCCCAGGTTTGCCTGCAAGTGCTATGGAAATTCCGAAGAGAATTGAAAAAACAATAATCTGCAGCATGTTGCCTTCTGTCATTGCCCTGATTGGATTGCTGGGGAAGATGTTTATCAAGAGATCTCTTAGTGCAGGTGTTTCTTTCGATACAGATTCAATTGCCTGAAGATTGCACCCTTCCCCCGGGTTCATAAAAACAGCAAATAACAATGCCAGTGTAACAGCAAAAGCGGTAGTTAAAATATAAAGACCTAGTGTTTTCACTCCCAGACGACCAAGTTTTGTAGTGTCGTGAAGCGAGCATGTGCCGCATACCAGTGATATGAAGACCATAGGGACAACAAGCATTTTCAGGCTGGCTATAAAGATCTTTCCGGTGATGTAGAATAGTCCGTCGGTGATATATAATTTAAGGAATTCAGAGGTGGGGAACAGATATTTGATAGCTGTACCGATGATTATACCTAAAAACATAGCCAGAACAATTCTGGAAGTCAGGCTAAATTTAGGTTCACTTTTTGTCATGGGCAGCTCTGTAATATTTGATTTTGTAATGTTGCTATGTGCTCAAATGATACTGGATCAAACGAATGCGGAATTCTGATTTCGGATTGCGGAATTTAAAAAAAGAATGACAACAAAAATACGACACTGGATATATGCTAAATACGTAATTATAAGATATTAAAATATTTTTTAATCAGCGTTTATCTGCGTCCTACTGATTTACAATCAAGGATTTAACAAATGATTGGGGATCGGTGATTGATGTATAGCCCAGTTTGTTGAGAAATTGAACATAAGCGATTGCTTTACTAATACTCATATGATGATCGAACTGTATATTTTGTAAAGCCAACTCTATGGTTTGCTTATCCATTCCTGTATATTTGACGCCAATGCTTACAGCATCTTCAAAATTGTTCTTAATATAGTTAATCGATTTGATATGTGCTTTGAGCAGTGATTTTACCTTCGAAGGATTATTTTCGATAAACTCAGTACTGACAATTAAGACACAACAGGGATGGTCCTGCCAGATATCTTTTGAATAAATTAAAATATCCCCAAAACCCCTGGTTATGGCCATAGAAGGGTAGGGCTCCCATGCAATAAAAGCATTTATCTGTTTGCTGTTAAGGGTGCTTATCATCTCTGGTGGCTTAATGGTGATAATGGTGAGTGATTTATCATCTAAATCATAATTCGAAAGTGCCTTGCGTAACAGGAAATCTTGAATGGTAGAGTGACCCGGGATGGCGACAACCCTTTTTTTAAGATCTGTTATATTTTTATAAAAGGCATCCTTTCTTACCACTATAGCAGAACCATTTTGATTAACCTGGGCGATTACTTTTACTTCAGCGGTTTTATTGGCAACGGCTACAGTAGCTGGAGAAAGACCAACATAACCAGCATCAAGGCTGCCTGCTGAAAAACCACTCATAAGCTCAGGCCCTGCCTTGAAAATGCCTGACACTTCTACTGAAACCCCTTCTTCTTTGTAGAATCCTTTTTCTAATGCGACGAAGGCAGGTAAATGGTGGAGGTCACTCTGGAGATATGCCAGTCGAACCACATCACTCTCTTTTTCGGTAGGACCACAAGAAGGGGAAAATACGAGAAGGGA
>CBDTTR010000084.1:0-7819 GCA_965363405.1 uncultured bacterium
TACACTCCTCTCTTATGGAATTTTGTAATTCTTTACATGAAGGACATGATTTTAAGCCAACGTATTTTTCTGCCACTCGTAGCACCTCCTCTTTTTGTTATGAAATTATCTCGATCTTTCCATCACTTTCTTTATAGTGTTTTTAAACTGTCATGTACATTGTCAAGCAAGCCCTCAAATGAGTACAAAACAATCCAAGCTATCTAAAAACTAACTGTTTGATTTTCCAACACATACAAAGTGAGCCAAAGTCTTACAAAGGCTTTGATTTTGACTGGCAATCAAAAGGTCAGGGGTTCGAGCCCCCTCAGCTCCACCAATGAAAATCAAGGGGTTACGAGTTATCTTCATGGCTTGTACCCCCTTTTTTGTGCAGTAATTGTGCATCAAACAAAGGAGAACAGGGTGGAATTTTTCAAGCAATTTCAAACAGTAACGAACAGGATGTAAAAATATAATGTGTATATAACTTGGCTACAATCAAAAGGTCATGGGTTTATGATTAATTGCTTTTGTAGAAACTTTAAAACCTATTCGAAATGTATACGTTTACTCATATAGGATGTGATTGTATTTTGTTAACACATTCCCTGAAAACGAGAAGGACGATGGCCATTGAAAATATCCCCCCTCCATTTTTGGTTATCGTCCTTCTTGTTTTTTATTCCCTGTTGTATAGGACTAACTTAACTTAGCCCACTTAACCTCCTCTAATTCTTCCGTTAATTTGATGCCACCAATAAAATAGTTTTCCTTTTGCTTAATCCACCCCAGCACTCCTTTGACCATAATGGGATCTGCTTCTCCGGACACGATTATTGCCAGGTGGATGGTTGAACCTAAGTTAATTTTCCCAGACGCATGAAATTTTATTCCCATCCCTTTACGGCTGATATTAATGATGGTGGCTTCTTCCCATTCTCTCTCACCCTCCTTTAAAAACCGAGCCTCCAGTTGTGTGAGGCAACGACTGAACTTTCTTTTCTCCCCCATTTTTATTCCCCTTGTGTGAACTGTATTTGATTTTATGAGCCCCCTTTCTTCTTTCCTGATTTTCTTTCATACTTATTCAGAATAAGGTCTAACCCCTCCCTTAAATACACTGCTTGAGGAACTCTTGTTGTTGCTGATAAACTGCTAAGTCTTTCTGATAGTTTTTTATCCAGGTAAAAAGTCCGCAGTACTTTTTTTTTCGACAGATCTTTTTCTTTCCTCACAATAATACCTTTCAAGATGTTTATTTATGTCTACCCTATAATCATTATGAGCAATTTATCATTGAGAATCTTTGCCAGAAATATCTTTTATAAAACACTTTTACCACACAATAATCTATGGGTAAAGCACATAACTGCTAAAAAAGTATTTTTTAAGATTTCAATTACTGATAAAGAGGTATGAATTTTACAGACAGGGGTTGGTTTTGGAAATGAAATAGAAAGAAATCTCAACACTTCTGTATGTTTTTTCCCCTAGAGTGTTGAGATTTTGAGCTTAGTTTATTCGTTTTAAATTGTAAAATATCTGATAAGTTGTATCAGTTTAGCGTTCGATAAATATCTTCAGGTTTTCACTCCTACTGAAATGACGAAGCTTCTTTAATGCCTTTTCTTCAATCTGTCTGATCCTTTCCCTGGTTACGTTTAAATCCTGCCCAACTTCATCAAGGGTATGGTCTGCCCTTTCTCCTATGCCAAACCTCTTCCTTAAAACCTTTTCTTCCCTTTGGGTTAAAGTAGCTAGCGCCTTCTTTGTTTGCTCATGCAGGTTGTTGCTGATTGCAGCCTTCCTTGGCGGAGTTATCTTCTTGTCCTCTATAAAGTCGCCTAAGTGACTGTCCTCCTCCTCTCCAATGGGTAGTTCTAATGATATGGGTTCCTTGGCGATTCTCAGAATCTTTCTCACCGCATCCAAAGGGAGTTCAATCTTTTTAGCAATCTCCTCGGCAGTTGGTTCTCTTCCTAATTCTTGAATCATGTGACGTGAGGTTCGAATCAGCTTGTTGATAGTTTCAATCATGTGAACAGGAATTCTGATGGTTCTTGCCTGATCAGCAATAGCTCTCGTAATAGCTTGCCTGATCCACCAGGTGGCATAAGTGCTGAATTTATAACCCCGCTGATACTCAAATTTATCAACAGCCTTCATAAGACCGATATTTCCTTCCTGAATCAGATCCGGCAACTGCAATCCCCGGTTGGTGTATTTTTTTGCCAGGCTTACTACCAGTCTCAAATTGGCCTTTATTAGCTCTTCTTTGGCAAGCTTGCTTTTGATCTCTCCTTCTTCAATGGATCTGACAGATCTCTTTAGTGATTGAGCATCGAACACTGTCTTTTTTGTCTGGATAAATAGCCTTTTGAGTTCCTCCAGAGGAATAATTGTTCTTTCTATACATTGTGTAATTTCCCCCTTGGCTTTCTGCAACATCGAGAAAGAAATCTTCACCTTTTGTGCAACTTTTTCAATCACGCATCTATTAAGATTGATCTCCTGTATTATAGCAACAATCTTTTTAGACTTTTGATCAATCTTCTTCTTTAATCCCCTTCTTTCTATTTCACTTAGGTGTTTCTGCGAAAGTTTCTTTTGTAATTTCTGATATTTTTGTTCGTCCCTGCTGATCTTCTCTATTAAAGAAAGAACCTTATTTTTGTGATGCTCTTCATCAATATCCATTTCTTCTTCGTCCAAATCTTTTACAACTTCTCTCACCGATATCTTGTTGGATTTGAGTTTTTCCCCTATGGATAGAATTTCTTTGATTATTATGGGAGTGCTTAACACACCCTCAGCAATTTCCTTTTCTCCTTCTTCTATGCGCTTCAGGATTTTAACTTCTTCATAAATATTGAGTAATGATATGGCACCCATCTCTTGCAGATACATTCTCATTGGATCTTTGAATTTTGGAAAAGGTTCTGATTTTACCTCCTCTGCTTCCTCTTCTGTGATTTTGTTAGGTTCGGAATCAGGAGTAAGACCATCTTGATTTTCATCAACATTTTTAATTTCCTTTTCACCATAGGTTATAACGATATGTTCTGGGGGAGCAGTGTCTGAGTGTAAAACATCAGTAACCTCTTCATAAGGCAAAAAATCTTTATCTTCTTTCATGTAAATGAGCTGATTTGTTTCATAGAGGATTTCGTTTTTTAGCATAAGAGATTTACTCCTTATGTGGTTATTATTGATAATCTCTTAAAACCCAGTCACTCCGGCTAAACCTGCCCTCGACACTGATCGAGGAGCGGGAGTCCATAACAACCTGAAATCAATGGTTTCCTGCTGGAGTTTATACCGTACTTGATATGGGGCAGGAATAACACGAACAATAAACATGGTATAGCAATTTGAATACCAAATAAAAGTTGCATCAAACACCATCTGACGATCTATGTAACTATCGAATATTTAGATATGATTCTTTGTTATGCAAAAACAGAAGGTAAATCTGGTATGCTGGTAAAGAGAGCTGAAAATGTTCTTTTAAGAACGAATATAGTATAATTACGCAAACAATAGAAATAACAGCATGTTGTAAATGTGTGGGTTTGTGCAAAAAAGGGGAATAATAGTATTTAAGGAAAGATTAATGGAAGTGTAAGAAATTTATTGAGGATTTTTTTGGTGATTAAACCCAGAATTTCAATAACTTTGATAGGCAAGCTTTGATATAGGCTGTATATTATCCACCGTCGAAAGGAAGCATGATGGTAATAACATCACCTTCATTAAGGGGGGTATCAAGATCGGTTACTGAACGAAAGACTTTCCCATTGATCAGTAAGAGAAGGGGGATAATCGTACCTGTTAAGGGATCTCTTATTTGATGTTCAAAAGATTTTCCGTAAGTCTGACACATATTTTGTAACAGATATCCTAAAGAGTTTCCCTGTTCTATCTCATACTCTATTTCACTTTTCCCCAGAATATCCCTTAGATTGGCAAAGGTTCTTACTTTCACTTTCACGGATACGTGCCTTAAGAATTGAGGAGTTTGGGAATTGTGAATTGGGGAAATTACTGAATCCCTAAATTTCTTACAGTTTGTTCAGATTTTTCACCGAACTAGACTTTTCGTTCTGGGATTATTTACTCTCTACAGCTTTTTTTAGCCATTCCTCGGCAAGGACTTCTGGTATGGTAATCTTTTTCTTATCAGGTTTGGGATTATCCTCCGAATAAGTGAGTGCACCCACTTCGCAATATTTAACACAAGCAGGATCTCCTCCACAGGCATCACACTTTCTGGTATAGACCGGAATGGGGATTTCAGGTATTCCAATCAGGTTAACTTTGATGCGTGCCTTCTTGGGGTTAAACACCTTCTCGCGCACCATTGCGCAAGCAAGTTCGCACATTCGGCAACCTGTACATTTATTAATATCGACAGCTAGATTTTTCTTTAGCAATGTTTTTATCCTCTCCTAACCGAGGGTAACTCCTCCTGTAACTGAAATGCCTTCTTTCTCCGTTGGTTCAAGTGAAGTATCTTCAGTTGTATAAACCTTTTCAGACAGCTTTAATCCCAACTGCTCTCCTATAGTTTTGACAGGGGTAGAAAGCTTTAATTGAGTAGAGAGAACAACCATTTGGAATCTTTCTGCTCTTTTTTCCCCATCTTCCAGGAATTCAACCACGAGGTTATTGTTTTCCTCAAGCTCCTCAATTGACAGTATTTTACAGTTTTTTAATATTAGATTTGGGATGCTATCAATGTGGGATTTATGAGCGTTCTTTGCTTCAATAGTGTGATCAGAGAGTAGCCATATTTCACTATCTTCTAGCTTGTTTCGGGTAACAGCTGCCTCTTTTAGCAAAAAAGTCAGAGAGTTCTGATTGATCTGGTTTTCGTCATAATAGATGAAGCATAATTTTTGGGGAATTTCTCCGTCGGAAGGTCGAAGAATTAAACCTCCATAAGGTCCTTTGCTGTGAAGAATGCGTTCAAACTCAATGTCGTTTATAACATTAAGGTATTTCCCGTAACCAAAACGCTCATCCGGTGTTGCAGGACTTTTTAATATTCCTGGAGTAATAATGATGGAATCAACCACAAGTTCACTTTCTTCATCTTTTTGATCAAAGTCTATGGCGTCCTTTTCGCAGGCAGCAAGACATAGTTTGCACCCCAGGCACCTGCGACAGCTTAAACACCTTTGAGCTTCCTTCTGAGCCTGTTCGGTGGTAAATCCCTTTTCTATTTCTTCAAAGTTTTTTACCCTCTCTTCTGCCGGCAGCTCTGGCATGCGTGCCCGATCATCGGGGATGTCTGTAAAATCTATGATATAACGCTTCTTATCTTCTAACATCTTTATGAAATTCTCTGCGTACTCTGTGGTTAATCGTTACTTAAATAGTTATTGATTGACTCTGCGGCCTTCTTCCCTGCAGCGATTGCCTGGATGGCAATGCCTGGACCGTCTACGCAGTCACCACCAGCAAAGACCCCCGGTTTACCGGTGGCTAGTGTATCCGAATCCACAACTATCGTTCCCCATCTGGTTGTTTTAATAATATCTCCTTCAGGAATGAATGAGAGATCCGATCGTTGACCTATAGCAGGAATAATCATATCTAACTCAACTTCAAATTGAGAACCTTCTATAGGGACAGGCCTTCTTCTACCGGAGGCATCAGGTTCTCCCAGCTCCATACGAATTAATCGGAGCCCTTTCACACGGTTGTCTTTCACTATAACTTCCTGAGGAGCAGTGAGATACTCGACTTTTATCTCTTCATGTAAAGCCGCTTCGATTTCCTCATCACTTGCAGGCATTTCAGCTCTGGATCGACGGTAGAAAATGGTTACCTCTTGAGATCCACATCTTAAAGAGGATCGTGCTGCATCGATAGCCACGTTCCCTCCGCCGATAACCCCTACCCGGCGACCAAATGCAACCTTTTCCCCCAGATTGAGGTCTCTTAAAAGAACCACTCCTGAAACGACGCCAGGGGTATCTTCACCAGGTGTTCGCATATTCATTCCCTGATGGGCCCCCACAGCAATAAATATCGCTTTATAGTCTTGTTTTAAAAGATCATCGAGGGTGAAGTCTTTTCCCAGTGTGGTGTTGTATTTTATTTCTACGCCCATATCTCTTACCACATCAATTTCTTGCTCCAGGATTGTTTGAGGAAGCCTGTAATCCGGGATGCCCACTGCCAACATGCCTCCCGCGCGTGGAAGCGCTTCGTAGACGACCACTTTATATCCCTCAAGGGTTAGATCATGGGCACAGGTCAATCCTGCCGGTCCGGAGCCGATAATGGCAATCTTTTCTTCCCGGCTGTTAAGTCTTTCTTTATATGCCTGGGGTTTACCGCTTTTCAACTCATGATCTGCAACAAAACGTTTAAGATCACGTATGCATAAGGGCTTGTCCGTTGTGCCCCTATTACAATGATCTTCGCAAGGGTGAGGACATATTCTCCCGATGATACCAGGGAAAGGAAGCTTCTCGCGGATGAGGGATAAGGATTCTTCATGTTTTCCATCTGCGATCAAGCCAATGTATCCCCTGATGTCCAGATTGACAGGGCAGCTACTCTGGCAAACGGGAGTTTCTTTAACAATGCTGTATGAGAAGAGGTCGGAATTAAAATAGTCTATTGCAGTCCTGTATGAAACACACTGATTGTAGTCATCCCACATATTGATGGGACAGACTCTGATACAATCTTTGCAATCATTACATTTTTCTTCAATGACTCTTCTCGCCCGTTTTTTAATCCTTACCCTGTATTTCCCATCTTTCGCTTGAACTTTTTCAATGTCAGCATTGGTGATGATTTCGATGTTTGGGTGATCTTTTAACTTTTCAAGATCAATATGGGTGAAAGGATGTTCTGGATCAAACGAATCCCCCGAGATTATCTTTTCACTTTCTAATCCGGGACAGCTTTCGAGCAGATATACTTTATTGCCAGCTTCTGCCTGTTTAATCGCCGTTTGCAATCCTGATACACTCCCTCCAACAACCAGGGTTACCTTAGCATCCATTGTGTTTTTCTTCTTCCTTTTGGTGCAGCATATAATGAGGTGATCCCTGTCTGACTTCTTTTAAATCGACCAGAATTCTTCTGCGTAAGGCCGCAATGTGTTTTAAAACCTGTGCAGGGGACAACTCCAACCTTTGAGCGATCTCTTTTGCTGAAAGACTTTCATTCTCAAGAAGCTGAAGTATTTCATGTGCCTGGAGGTCCTCTGTTATTAGTCCTTGTGAAAGTCTGTTAAGTTCATGGTTGGTAAAGATTTCTCCGTAAGCGTTCCCTTCTTTAGCAAATTCAGTCCATTTACCTAGTATCCACCTGAACTTTTCTTGTTGAGAAAGAGTTTTTGCGGCTTTTAGTTTTCGGCTGAGCACTTCGCTATCCATTCCTTCACTTATACCAAGAGGTCCCAGTGCTCGAATCCTTTCAGTAAAGCGTTTAACAATCTCTACGTAACGTGGTGCCTCAGCAGCAGAGACCCACTCCAGTGCCAGTCTCTGGCGATTAATGCCAATGTGGCTTAAAAGCTTCCCTGCTGCCTCGATAGTGTGAACCGCCTCATGATTACCAGACTGGTAATGGCATTCACCCAGGTGTCACCCTCCAACCAGGGCACCATCAACCCCTTGAAGGAAGGCATCCAGGATGAAGGAAGCATCTACACGTCCTGAACACATTACCCGAACAACCCTGATGTTGGGTGGGTACTGAAAGCGGGATACACCTGCCGCATCAGCACCGGCGTAGCAACACCAGTGGCATAAGAAGCCTATGATCTTTGGCTGAAAATCTTTTTGCGTAACACTTGCCGTTTCTTGCATTT
>CBDTTR010000085.1:0-7772 GCA_965363405.1 uncultured bacterium
TGTCATAGGACAGGTATAATAAACACTCCCTTCTTTCGCTGATGAATTTTCTGCGTTACAAAAACTAAAAGCCAGAAAAGTTCCAGCCAGCATTGAGATAACTACTATCAAATATTTTTTAACTACATCTTTCATTGTACTTCTCCTTTCTTGTTGTATATAGGTTTTTGGAAAATACTATTTTACAATAACGGCGGCCTAAATGACCTTTTTTATTTCAAAGAACTGTCAACACAACTTTGCAACTTTACACGTAACGCTTCATCTACCTTATCAAGTTCCGCTTTGCTTTTTTCTCCCTTCAATCCAGGCAAATATTATAGGCACAACAACAAGATTGGAAATGGTACAGGTAATCATACCCCCCACAGTAGGAGCAGCTATTGGCTTCATTAATTCAGAACCAGCACCCGTGCTAAGCATAATAGGAAGAAGAGCAAGAATGGTCGTTGCAGATGTCATAACAATAGGTCTTACCCTAAGCAGTGAAGCCTGGATTACGTTACTCTTCACCTCACCCCCTTTCTTACACAACTCTTGCATATATTCAACAATAACAATGCCATCTTCAACTGCTATTCCAAAAAGGGCAATGTAGCCAACCCAAACAGCAGTTGAAAATTTGTAACCGAGGATTACCTGCAACAGAATAGCTCCAATAAAGGCAAAGGGAAGAGCTGAAATGAGTAGTAGAGTCGAGGAAAATGACGCAAACTTAATATAGAGCAAAATAAAAATGATGAAAAGACAGATTGGTACAGCTATGAGTAACTGTTTTCTCGCCTGTAACTCATACTCATATTGACCACTGATAGAATAATAGAAACCAGGAGGAAGATGTGGTTTGATTTCCTTTTCAAGAAGCCTTTGTGCCTCATTTACAAAATCAACAATCCCTGTTATTTCCGGATCAACTGAGAGAAAAACACGACTATAGGGTAGGGTATTTTCACTGGCTATCATAGCAGGTCCAGGTACTTTCTTTATATCGGCCAGCTGGACAAGTGGGATCTGTGCCCCCTGCGGTGTAGAAACAAGAATTCTCTTAAGAGACTCAACATTATCCACCAGCTCTCTTTTGTACCTGACTCTGATTGGATAACGCTCACGACCTTCCACCGTTGTTGTTAGATTCACTCCCCCCGCTGCAACCATGATTGTATTTTGTACATCCTGAATTTTGATTCCATAGCGTGCTATTTCTTCTCGATTGATATCAATTTCCAGATAAGGTCGGTTTCCAATCCGTTCAGCATAGGGATTCAACGAACCAGGGATAGTATTCATCAAGCGTTCGATTTTAATAGCAATCTCTTCGATTTTTTGCAGATTATTTCCAAAGACCTTAATACCAATAGGTGTCTGAATACCTGTTGCCAGCATGTCAATCCGGTTGCGGATGGGCTGTGTCATAATAGGGCTTACCCCTGGCATGCGTGTCTTTTCTTTTATTTCCCGAATCAGTTCCTCCCTTGTCATTCCTTCTCGCCAAAACTTTTTGGGCTTCAATTTAATAATCGTCTCGATCATAGCCACCGGCGCCGGATCGGTTGCAGTCTCGGCCCTCCCCAGCTTTCCAACCACTAATTCTACTTCCGGCAATTTGCCTATGATAATGTCTTGTTTTCTCATAACCTCTTTGACTTCTGTCAGGGAAGCTCCTGGCAAAAGGACAGGCATAAAGAGGAGATCTCCTTCGTTAAGGGGTGGCATGAATTCACTGGGAATGGATGGAATAAAAAAGAGAGTACCTATAAAGGCAACCAAACAAACAAACAGGACAACTTTTTTATGGTTAATTGACCAGGTTATAAAAGGAGTATACCCTTTTAACAAGAGCCTGGTAAGAAAATTATCTTCAGTCTTCTTAATCCTTCCCCTCAAGAATAAAGAACAAAGCACCGGGAGTAGTGAGATAGACAGGAGGGCTGAGGCAGTCATTGCAAAGGTCTTGGTAAAGGCCAGCGGACGAAAGAGTTTTCCTGATTGGCCTTTCAAAACAAAGACAGGAATAAAGGCAACAATAATAATTAAGATAGCAAAGAAGATGGGTGGGCCCACTTCTTTGGCGGCTTTAAGGCAGATCTCAAGTCGGTTTTTCAATCCCTCTTTCTGTTCAGCGAGATGGCGCGAGATGTTTTCACTCATCACAATCCCCGCATCCACTATCACTCCAATGGCAATAGCAAATCCACCAAGGGACATTATGTTGGAAGGCATACCCATGAAATACATTATAAGAAAGCCTATCAAAATACTTATGGGAAGAACCAGGGATACTATGATTGTACTGGCAAAATTGCCCATAAAAAGAAAAATCACAACAATGGTAACAATGATTTCTCCGATCAGTGCATCCCTAAGGGTATTCTTTGCCCGATTGATGATCTCTGTACGATCGTAGAAAGAAACAATGCCCACTCCTGGTGGCAATCCTGCTTCAACCTCTTTAATCTTTTCCTTGATACGTTCAATCACCTGAAGCGGATTTTCCCCATAGCGCATGAGCACAACCCCACCAGTTACTTCCGCTCCTTCCTTGTCAAGGGCACCGCGTCTAAAATCAGGACCAAGAGTGACCGTAGCAATATTCTTAATGTAAATGGGAACCCCTTCTCGTGCTTTCACCACAATATTTTCAATGTCTTCAACACTCTTAATAAAACCCAGGCCCCGAATGACGAATTCAACCTGTCCTTCTTCAAATACTTTGGCACCTACATCTATGTTACTTCTTTTTACTGCAGTGAACACCTCGTTCAAATTTACACTGTAGGCTAAGAGCACATTAGGATCGATATCAATCTGGTACTGCTTTACAAAACCACCTACGCTGGCAACTTCTGAAACGCCTTTGACCGCATTAAGCTGATAGCGGATGTACCAATCGTTAAGACTCCTCAATCTGCCCAGGTCATAATCAGAGTGAATAAGTTTTTCCCCATCGACAGGACATGTCCCCGGCTCTGTATAAGATATATCTGGATGATCTGGACAGTAATACCCATTCTCAACTGTATACCAGAAGATTTGCCCTACTGCTGTAGCATCAGGACCCAATACAGGAACAACTCCTTCTGGCAAATCTTTTAAAGCAAGATTCATCCGCTCCAAAACCCGGGTTCTTGCCCAATAGTAGTCAGTTCCATCCTCGAAAATGATGTTAACCATCCCAAAACTGAAGGCTGAATTGGAACGGACCACTTTAACTCGTGGGATTCCTAACAATGTGGTAGTTAAGGGATAGATTACCTGGTCTTCAATGTCTCTGGGGCTTCTTCCCGGCCAATCGGCAAAGACGATCACCTGTAATTCACCAATATCGGGTATCGCATCTACCGGGGTTTTCATCATCGCCTGGTAACCAAAAAAGCAGAGCAACAATACCCCTGAAATCACTAAAAACCTGTTTTTTAAACACCATTCTATCGTTTGATTAATCATCTATCTACCCACCAAGTACTGCTTAAAAGATGTGTTTTCCCTGTAAAAAGATTTTTACTACTTCGTAATCTTCGTGGTTGAACCATTTCTAATGTTGATGGTTTGGGGCTTTTATCTCTTCATCCTTTCCAATAGCACCACCGTAGACTGCTTCCGCGGCACCAGTTAGCTGTGTTTGTGAATCGATTAAGAAATTACCACGTGTCACCACTCGCTCACCTTCAGATAGACCGCTTACAACTGGGTAGAACACTTCTTCATCCCCATCAACTTTTGCCATCGCCTCCGGACCCAGTCGAACCTCACGGGCAACATATTCTCCAGGTTCTATTTCCACATAAACCATCTTCCGACGCCCTGTGTCCAAAACCGCAGTCTTTGGGACTGCCAACACAGTGTCACCTCTTACTTCAATCTCTTTAGCTACCAATTTCATACCACATTTAGGACAATCTCCCGGCTCGCCAGAAACAACATCTTTATCCTCTTCCATAGGACAGACATATGTAACTTTCTTTTCTTTGGTAACCTTCCGCTCTTCAGGTAAATCATATTTTTCAAGCTTCATACCACATTTTGGGCAAACCCCCTCGTCTTCCTGCACAACATCAGGATGCATGGGACAGATATACTTCCCATACAGGCTACGGTCTATGGGAAGCCCAAAATCGCTGAGGGGTGATTTAATCCAGGCGTTGACGTACATGCCTGGTTTTAAACGGAGATCATTATTATCTACATTGATCCTCACCTTCACTGTTCTTGTCTTCTCATTCAAAAAGGGGTCGATGAAAGCCACACGCCCTCTGAAGATCTCACCGGGATAACTCTTAACTGTAATTTCTACCTCCTGACCAAGCTTTACCCACCCGATTTCATACTCAAAAATATCGACAATAACCCACAGGTTTGTAAAATCTGCAATCTGATAAAGGGGGGCACCTTCTTTGACATACATTCCTTCTAAGACATTCTTATGGATCACTGTTCCGCCAATGGGTGCATAAATGGTAAGATGCGTCTGGGCTTTCTTTCTCTTTGCTATTTTTCTAATCTGTCCTTCTGTAATACCCAGGAGGAGAAGCTTTCTTCTGCTTGATTCAATAAGGCTTTTATTGCCTGATCGGCGTGCTATAAGGTATTCATCCTGTGCTGAGACAAGCTGAGGGCTATAGAGTTCAACCAGATGCTCACCTTTCCTAACCCGGATACCTGTAAAATCAGCGAAGAGACGATCAATGCGACCGTTTGCCCATGCCGCAACGTAAGCAACCTTGCTCTCATCGTAATCAACTTTTCCAACAGTAAAAATCTCTTTTTTAAGCCTTCTTCGTTCAACTACGGAGGTCTGTACCTTTGCGAGATTACGGGCATTCTCACTTAATTTCAAACTTACCTTTTCCCCTGCCTCTTCAGCCGTCCCTTCCGCATAAACCGGGACAAGATCCATAAAACATATAGGACATTTTCCTTCCTGATCATTTTTAACTGTTGGGTGCATACCACAGGTCCAGTATAAAACCTCCCTTTGAGGTTTGGTCTCATGCTTATCTGCTGAAGGAACTTTAGGAGATTTCTCTTTACAGCCACTCAAAGGGATTATTGTTCCTAAACAAATGACAGCTGTCCAGAGAATGATATGTCCAAAACTAATCCTTGCCCCCTGTGTATCCATTTATCTCCTCCTGATGCAATTCATTTTACTATTCTCTTTCTATGGATTTCTTGAGTGGAATCTCCTCTCCTCTATCCGGATTGTCTTCGCTTTGATTCAAAGCACCAGAGCCTTTCCGCGGAATTTCTTTGCCAATGATCATTTCAAGTTGAGCTAAACGCTGGGCACGGCTTGTAAGCGCTCTCTCAAAAGAGAGCTGAAATTCCAAAAGGGTTCTCTCCGCATCAATCACATCAAGAAAGTCTGTCCCTCCAACCACAAATGATTGGTTAATGACGTCGAGAGACTGATTAGCCTTTGGAATCAAAGAATCTCTGTAAAGGTTTATCTTCCTCTCCGTGTCACGGAAATTGTAGAGCACCATTTTCAAGTCGGCAATCAGGCTGTTTTCCCGCTCACTCCTCTGCTTAAGTACTGCTACATATCGCATCCGCGCTTCCTTCTCTCCTGCCCGGTATTTACTATACCAGATGGGCAGATTGATTGAGAACATAGCAATCACCGGATCCTTCCCGTCATCTTTTACCCTTGGTACCTCCCCAGTATCTGGATTGGGAGGTGGTTTCAACGCAGGGTTTGTGTTGATATACTCCACTCCCAAAGTGATGTTGGGGAAATAATCCTTCTTCGCCAGATCGATGGCAGCCTTCTCTTTTGCTACTTCGAAGTCAATGGACTTTAACTCCGGGTTTCTCTCCTTAAGCCACATCAAAAGTTCCTCGTTTGAAAAAACCACCTCCTCCTCGGGAATTGCCCTGGGCCACGGAAGAAGCACATTAAAATCCCTGTTGAGCGCAGCATTTAACCTGGATACCATTGGATCGCGAAGGTCACGGAGTGTACGCAGACGGTCCTCAATCTCGCTAAGTTCTATCTGAGCTTTTATGACATCGCCGTGGTGTGCAGTTCCTGTCTGATACTTGGTTTCAGCCACATCTTCAAGATAAGTAACTAACTGCATGTGCTCTTCCGTAACGGAAATGACACGAGCAAGGTAATAGTACTCGTAATAAGCATCTTTTACCTCAAAAAATAGCTTGAGTTTTTTAGCTTCATATCGCTCCCTTTCAGCATTTGCAGCCTCAAGGGCAATGTCTCCTTGCAAGTTAAGCTCTCCAAACCACGGAAACATCTGAGCCAGAGCAAACTTGTGTCGTTGAGGTCCAACCCGAGTCTCCACCTCCTTAATGAAGTATTTGTACGTAAATTGAGGGTCTGGCAAAGAACGGCCCTGGGGAACTTTCTGTAGTGCGGCTTTCCATCGATTAAACGCTGCCTCAAGTCCGGGATTATTCAATGCAGCATATGCCAGGTAATCGGAGATGGCAGACTCTTTGTTCAACGTGGGGAGGTTTTGAGGAGTGTAGGTATGATTCCCTGAGACATACTGTGTTTCTTCCATTTTGGCAAGGTCATCGAAAGCCTGCTTCTCCCTCGAAGAAGCACAACCAAAAATGAA
This sequence comes from uncultured bacterium, assembly GCA_965363405.1. Taxonomy (GTDB): domain Bacteria; phylum Desulfobacterota; class WTBG01; order WTBG01; family WTBG01; genus WTBG01. The sequence goes on from CBDTTR010000085.1 coordinate 6,579, forward strand.
GACAACTGCAATACCAAATACCGTACACCTCATGTACATGTAATGTACCATCTTCATTTATCATCTCCTCATTGTTGTTCTAGATTCTCTGCCTGAACGAAAAGTCATATTCAGGCCAAATCCGAATATGGAAATCCAAAACCTGAGCAAATCATCTAAAATTTAGGGATTCAGGAATTGAGGTATTTAGGAATTTTTTCAATTCGGGATTCCTGAATTTTTAACCAAAAAAATGGGGTTTTCAGTCAAGCACTAATTAACATTATACCGCTCTTCCTAAAGCAATGAAAAGATGCCGTGTATTGATACCCGGGTCATTTTTTTCCTTAATTATCTGCTCCGCAGAATTGACAATTTTCTGAAGTTTCTCACGAGTCATGTTCTTATTAAGCAGCAGAGCAGAGAGGGCATGCATGGTATGCTCACACCAACGTGCTGTGGTCATCTTACTTACCACATCTAAACATTTATTTAATTCTTTTTCCACCGCCTGCTCCTCACATTCAGCACCAAAGACAGGGTCACATTCAAGACAGGCAGCATAATGAATCATGATTTCTCCATCTACTTTTGGTGTTTTATCCACCGTGGGCTTATAGTCAGGGCTTTTGGCCATCTCTGCAGCGGCTATATCTAAAATAGTGGTGGTAACACCTTTCAATCCCCCTGGCTTTGCCATCTTTGCACGAAGGGTCTCTGGCCCAACTACCTCTTTACATCTCTCAGGATTTTTTACCATTTCCTCAGCCATCGATTGAATCTTTCTGGCCGCTTCCAAAGATACGGTTCCATCAGATAAGGAAGAGCTTAAGTTAAATCGTGCATGGCAACACCAGGGAACAGTCTCAGTCTGTCTCAATTTCTCGCGATTCATCCCGCTGATATACTGATTTGCTTTGCACATCTCCTTAAGCGTTTTATTGCACCGCTGGCACATACCAATATACATGAGTGCTCTCTCAGGAATCCAACCCGTATCTCTCTTTTTATCAAAAGTGGCGATGGAATCCTTTTCAAACTGACGCTCTCCCACCTCCTCACGATACTTGCTGAGGCAGGTAGATGAACAATACAATCCCTCGTTCAGTTCTATGGGATAATTTGTTGTTTTACCACAGATAGTACATTTCTGTTGTTGGCTGCTTGTTTCTAATGATGTCATGATAAATCCTCCTTATTTAAAAACTTAGCATC
>CBDTTR010000086.1:0-7743 GCA_965363405.1 uncultured bacterium
GATGCCCCACCTGCTTTGTCCAACGAAAGATCTTTATTGAGAACAGGAATGTATTGTTGTATCTAAAAGGAGATGGATTTGATGATGGTTTGTAGAAGACTTTTGATATGTTTTATAACTGCAGGTGTTTTGTTCCTCCATGCATTGTCCTTTGCATTCAGTCTTGAAGGAAATGTGAAGGAGTATAATCTGAAAAATGGTATGAAAGTTTTGATCCTGGAAAGACACTTTACTCCTGTTGTTTCCCTTTACGTAAGGTTTAAGGTTGGTTCAGTAGATGAACCAGGGGGGGAGACGGGGACTTCTCATTTACTCGAGCATATGTTATTCAAAGGTACTGAGACCCTGGGAACAAAGGACTATCAGGAAGAGAAGAAACTACTTACAAAGATAGACGAGTTAGCAGGAAAGATTGATTCGGAGATGAAAAAAGGTGGGCAAGCCGATGACGGCAGAATTACCGAGTGGGGGGAAAGACTAAAGATTCTGCAGAAGGAACATAAGAAATGGGTAGTAAAAGATGAGATTGATGCTATCTATTCTCTTAATGGAGCAGAAGGTATGAATGCATCTACCGGATATGATGTTACTACCTATAATGTGAGTCTCCCTGCCAATCGAATAGAGTTATGGGCGAGGATTGAATCAGACAGAATGTCAAACCCGGTCTTCAGGGAGTTTTACTCTGAGAGAGACGTGGTAAGGGAAGAAAGAAGACAGAGGGAGGAGACCCAGGCGGATGGAAAATTGATGGAAAACTTTCTTGCGACTGCTTTTGTGGCACATCCCTATGGCAGGCCTATTATTGGCTGGGATTCGGATATAAAATATTTAGAAAAGAAAAGGGTGCAAAGAATTTTTCAAAACTACTACTGTCCTAACAACGCAGTAGTGACAGTAGTGGGAGATGTTAATCCTGATGAAGTGATGAAGATAATTGAGGAATATTTTGGTAAGATTCCACCCCAAGTGATTACATCTGTTCCTATGAGTGAAGAACCTGAGCAATCAGGAGAGAGAAGAGTCGAGGTGGAGTTTGATGCTAATCCAGGATTAATCATAGGATACCATAAACCTGCCTTGCCTCAGTTTGATGATTATGTGTTTGATGTAATTGATATCTTATTGTCCGGAGGAAGAACTTCAAGATTGTATAAAGTGTTAGTGGAGGAAAAGAAAATTGCAGTGAGTGTCAGCACAACCAATGGTTTCCCTGGCAGCCGATACTCTAATCTCTTTGCCATCTTTGCGACGCCAAGAAGTCCTCATACCTGTGATGAGTTGGAGGAAGAGATTTACAGACAAATTGATAAATTGAAGAAAGAAGCTCTAACCTCCTATGAGTTTGCTAAAGTTAAAAATCGTTTGGAAGCCGGTTTTATTCGATCACTTAATTCAAATGCCGGGCTTGCAAGCAGGCTTTCTTATTATCAAGTTGTAGCGGGTGATTGGCGGTACATAGAGGAGCACCTTGGGATAATTGGGAGGGTTACTCCTGAGGATGTTATGGAGGTGGCAAAGAAATATCTTATAAAAAAGAATAGGACTATTGCTGAAATAGTCAATAGGGGAGGGGAGTTATGAACAGGACGGCAAGCTTGTGGAATAGGGGAACAAAAAATGTCAGCTATACCAGATTCAAGTGGGCAGTGTTTGTGGTGCTTTTCTTTGTACTGATCTCCTGCAAGCAGTCATTGCTGAAACCGCCGGGAGAATTAGTCTTTGAACCTCAGAAATTTAATTTTCCCGGAGTGGAACACGTAAGCTTCGAAAACGGGATGGCAGTGTATTTACTGGAAGATCATGAACTTCCACTTTTTAATCTCGTTGCTCTGGTAAGAACTGGTTCAATCTATGAACCGGATGATAAATCGGGTTTGGCAGAGTTAACGGGTGTGGTGATGAGGACAGGTGGAACCAGATTTATGTCTGGAGATGAGATCAACGAAAAACTTGAATTTGTAGCGGGTTCCGTAGAAACAAGCATTGGTGAAGAAGTTGGTACTGCATCGCTTTCTGTTTTAAAAAAGGATATGGATCTGGGGCTTAATATTTTTGCTGATGTGTTAATTTATCCTGTCTTTGCAGAAGATAAAGTTGACTTAGCCAGAAAAAAAAAGGAGGAAGAGATAAGGCGCAGGAATGACAATCCTCAGAGCATTGCCTTCCGTGAATTTAAAAAGGCTGTCTTTTTTAAAAATCCACGCGGACGAATATCAACTTTAAAAACCATTGCTAATATTAAAAGGGAAGATATGGTAACATTCCACAAAAAATACTTTCATCCCAATAATATTATCCTGGGAGTTTCAGGGGATTTTAAAAAGGATGAGATTATCACGAAGATAGAGGAGTTATTTAAAGGGTGGCCTTCAAAAAAGATAACCTTTATTTCTGTAACACCTCCTGAAAAAATAAAAGAGGAAAGCGTTAATTACACATATAAAGATTTACCCCAATCCACCGTTGTAATAGGACATTTGGCAATTAGCAAGACCCATCCTGATTATTACCCCTTTAAGGTCTTGAACTTTATTCTGGGTGGAGGCGGGTTCAATTCCCGATTGACGTCAGAGATTCGGTCGAATCGAGGTTTGGCTTATAGTGCAGGTAGTTTTTATAGAGCTGAAGTTGATTATGGTCTTTTTGGAGCTTACTGCTTTACAAAATCAGCTTCTACAGTGGAGTGTATCAATGTGATTTTGGAGATAATAGATAATGTGAAACGAGAAGGTATTTCCCAGCAGGAACTTGAATGGGCAAAAAGTAGTATCATAAATAATTTCATTTTTGAATTTAACTCTTCAGCCCAGATTGTGGGCAGGAGGGCTAGTATTGCATATGATAAATTACCTAAAGGGTTTATGGAAACCTACCGAGAGAGGATAGCAGCAGTTACCATAGATGATGTAAACACAGTAGCAGAAAAGTATTTACACCCTGACCGTGCGGTTCTGATGGTGGTGGGAAACAGTGACAAATTCGACGGGTCTCTAAATGAATTTGGCAACGTTACTGTTATTCCTCTGGAAGAAACTCTTTAATCATAGTAAGTTGTTGAATGACATAGTATATTATTTTGCATATTGAAAATATATATGTTAACATAAGAAGAAATGTATTGGACTATTCTGTCTAAAATTATCAGTTTTTTCAATATGTTGTGAGTTTCCCTGGATGTGCCTGGTTATGGACAAAACACGTACTATCTATTTTATAATCTTTATTTTGCAATTCACTTCCTGTGCTGGTTTACAGAAACCCACGCGTGAGCCGGTTTCTCTAACTCTTTCTGATTCTGCCAAAGAAAAGAGAGTGGTGGAAGCGAACCCCTCACTTTATTACAACTACCTTATGGCTCAGATTTACAAAGCCGAAGGAGATATTGAAGATGCAATTAAATCTTACCGGTTAGCAATCACCTTTGATCCTGATTCAATCTCGCTTATGTTCGATTTAACGAGTCTTTATATACGAGCAGGGAGGTTGGATGAGGCCAAACAGGTGTGTCTGGAAATTATAAAGAGGGATTCAAGTCATTTCCATGCCCATCTCCTCTTGGCTGGAATTTATTCAGGTTTAAATAATAGAGAGGCGGCAATTGAGGAGTATGAAACTATTCTTCAGCAAAGCCAGGGCTATGAGGAAGTATATATTTACCTTAATTCTTTGTATTGTGAATTAAAGGAGTATGAAAAGGCGAAAAAAAGTTTAAGAGAATATGCCAGGCTAAGACCTGATTCCCCCCTCCCATATTTTTATATGGGAAGACTATATAGTCAGGAAGAGGATTACAAGAGGGCTGAGAAGAATTATTTAAAAGCTCTTAAGATGGATCCTGGTCATGAGTCCTCTTTGATGGAACTGGCGATGCTTTATGAGAGACAGAAGAATCCGGAGAAGGCTATTAAAATCTATAAAAAGATTTTATCCTTTAACCCAAGAAACGTAGGAGCACAGGGCCACCTGGGTCGACTTTACATCCAGGAAGACAAGCTGGAGAAAGCTCTCGAGCAGTACAAACAATTGGAGAAGCTGGTTGTCAACAGTAATCAAATAAGATTGAGGATGGGCCTCATATTTCTGGAGCAGAAGAAGTATGATAATGCGATGGCCGAGTTTAACCAGCTATTAGCCAGCAATCCTGGTAATGATAATGCACGATACTATCTGGCTCTAACTTACGAGGGCAAAGGAGAGTTGGATAAGTGTCTGGAAGAACTTAAAAAGGTTAGGTTAAGCTCTCAAATTTTTACAGAAGCTCGGATACACATGGCTTACATTTATGAGGAACAGGGTAATGTAGATAAAGCCATTGAAATTGTTCAGGGAGCGATTGAAGAGAAGAATGATGAAATTGTTCTCTACAGGTTTTTAGCCTCTCTCTTAGAGCAGGCAAAACGGTATGAAGAAGGGATAGCGGTTCTGCAAAAGGCATTAGAGATAGATAGAGAAAGTGAGGATATTTACTTTCTGCTGGGTGTGCTTTATGAGAAGGCTGTTAAGTTTGAAGAAAGCATTGAATCAATGGAGAAAGTATTGCAGATAAATCCTGACAATGCTGATGCTCTCAACTATATCGGTTATACCTATGCTGATAAGGGAATTAAACTTGATAAAGCCGAAAAATTTATTAAGAGAGCCCTGGAACTTAAGCCTCAGGACGGCTATATTATTGATAGTATGGGCTGGCTATATTTTAAAAAGGGGAATTATAAGAAGGCTATCAAACATTTAGAGAAAGCAGCAAAATATGCTTCAGAAGATTCCATTATTAAAGAGCATTTAGGAGATGCCTATTTTAAAAACAATCTTAATGATAAGGCATTGGAGATGTATGAAAGAGCCCTGGAATTAGAACCAGAAAAGGATGAGCTGAAGAAGAAGATTAAAGACCTTCGCAATAATGAGGAGAAATAGTTTAAAAAGCACGAAATGCAAAGCACGAAGTTCGAAACAAATTCAAATTACCAAAATCCAAAACAAAAAATTGAGGGATTTGGGAATTTAGGAACTATGGAATTTCCTTGTACTGATCTTATTATAATTATTTCACTAATACCTCAATTCCTGAATTCCTAAATACAGTACCTACGGAGTTCCCTGTCTCAAGTGAAGCAATTTCTGGTCCGCTTAGCTATTCTTTGTTGCTTTATTTTTACTCTACCTTACTGTACCCACCTTAAGAGACCAGCACCAATAAGTGTTTATCAGACTTGTTTCCCCCACCAGATCTTAGCGATGATTAAGGAAAATGATACACCTGCCGGTCTTAAGGGGATAGCCAGGATTAAAGTGGAATCACCGGATGAGAAATTTTCCGTAAAAGAGCTTGTAATAGCGAAACAACCTGGATGTTTACGATTGGAGACCTTAAATCCTCTGGGACATCCAGGATTTTTTGCGGTTACAGATGGAAAAGAACTCTTTCTTTTTTATCCCTCCGAAAATAAGTTTTACCATGGCATGGCTTCACCTGAAAACATATCTCGATTCATTCCTCTCAATCTCAGGTTGGAAGAAATAGTATCCATTCTGTTGGGAAAAGTTTCTCTGATTGATTATGATACTGACCAGGCAGAGTGTCAGGCGGAAGGTGATTTTTATGTATTAAGATTATTTACCAAAGATGGAAGGCTTAAACAGGTGCTTAAGATCAGTCTTTCTAGTCAGAAGGTGGTAGAAAGTGAAACCTATGAAGAAGAAGCATTGATCCTTGCTGTTAAGTATGGACACTATGAAAGTATGGAGGGGGAGCTCTTTCCCAAAGACATTAGTATTTCAATGCCCCACGATAAGACAAAGGTGAATGTGAGATATAAGAAAATAGAATTCTTCTCGGAGATCAATTCTGCTGCATTCAGATTGATACCACCACAAGGGGTGGAAGTAATATCATTAGAGTGAAGATTGAAAAGTTCAAAATTCAAAAATCAACCGTCATTCCCGCGAAAGCGGGAATCCAGAGTCGGTATTTTGATTTGGTATAGATCCCTGCTCCCCTATCAGAATCAAGGACAAGTTTCACAAGAATGACAAGAGACTGAATTGATACTTTGAAATTTGTAATTAATTGTTCTGAATCCACAAGATTTTGAGCAATTATGTGGTTCCCTTTTCCACTCTATTTAGAATCCTTAAAAAAATGTTTGAAAAGGTCAATCGGTATAGGGAAAAGTGTAGTCGAGTTTTTCTCTGTTGCTATTTCAGCAAGGGTTTGTAGATAGCGTAATTGCAAAGCAGTAGGATCTTTTGAGATAACAGCGGCTGCCTCTGCAAGTTTAGCAGATGCCTGAAATTCTCCTTCAGCGTGGATTACCTTTGCTCTCCTTTCCCTTTCTGCCTCAGCCTGTTTGGCCATCGCCCTCTGCATCTCGGGTGGTAAATCTATATGCTTTATTTCTACCTTGGAGACCTTGATTCCCCATGGGTCAGTATCCTTATCCAGTATTTCTTGTAGATGAATGCTTATCTTATCTCTTTCTGACAACAGTTCATCCAGCTCTGCCTGTCCGCATACACTCCTTAAAGTAGTTTGTGCTAGTTGTGAAGTAGCATAGGCAAAATTTTCTACTTCCACTACTGCATTGTTGGGTTCCATAATGCGGTAGTACACCACGGCGTTAACCTTAATGGATACGTTATCTCGGGTAATAACGTCCTGTGGTGGAATATCCAGGGTTATCAGTCTTAAACTAACCCTTTGCATTTTATCGATTAAAGGAATGAGAAAGATGATGCCTGGCCCCTTAGAAGCAATAAGTCTTCCCAGCCGAAAAATAACTCCTCTTTCATATTCATTCAAAATCTTGACAACCTGTGATAAGACAAAAAAGATGATTAAAGCAGCAATTAGATAGGGTGTCATTGTTTCCTCCTTTCTGAGTTGTTCAGGTTTTTGTAACTATTTACCACAGAGTACGCTGAGAATAATAAGTATTTAAATAAAAACATAAATACCAATAGGCTTAGGAATTCCTGCCTGGCAAAATAAACTTATCACCTCTGCGCTCTTAGCGGTCTCTGCGGTGAAAAAAGTAGCAAGGATGATGTTACGCTTTTTTAACTTTTATTTCATTATCTTTTACTTCTGTTACTTTTACCTTTGTTCCCTCGGAGATTGTTTCATCACTTACTGCATCCCAGTATTCACCGTGGACGAACACTTTTCCCTGAGGATCAATCTTTGATTTGGCTATTCCCTTTTCACCCACCAGGCCTTCTCTACCAGTGGTAGGCTTTCTCCTGTGGGCTTTAATAGCAAGGTAGACTACCAGGATAAAGCAGGCTGAGGTTACAGTGACTACAGGAATGATTACATCAAAGGACACCCTTAAAAATGGTACCGGTGAATCGAATAGCATGAGAGAGCCCAGGGTCAAAGAGATAATTCCCCCAACGGAGAGCATGCCGAAGCTTGCTACCTTGATTTCCAGTATAAAAAGAACAAGAGCCATAATGATGAGCAGTACCCCGGCGTAATTAATTGGTAAGGTTTGGAAGGAGAAGAAAGCAAGGATTAGACTGATTCCACCGATTACTCCTGGGAAGATAGCTCCTGGATTAGAAAGTTCAAAATAGATACCCAGAAGACCAACCATCATAAGAATGTAGGCGATATTGGGATTACTTAAGGTATCGAGGATTCTTTCCCTGGTGCCCATTTCTATATGGTTAAAAGCAATGTTTTTAGTTGCCAGTTTTTTAACACCTGCTGCGGTTTTTATCTCCCGGCCATCAATC
>CBDTTR010000087.1:0-7709 GCA_965363405.1 uncultured bacterium
GTCGGTGCCATAAGTTTAAAAAGTTCCTCCCTGACATTTCCCTCCATACCCTCTTTTGCTTTGATTTGAGCTATAACGGTAAGGTTGTTGTCTGACATATCTAATCTCCTTTCTTTTATGATGCCCCTTTCAATAGTCCATCATTATAAATTTTCCCCTGCCTCAACATACAACATATTGTAATTTTCTCAATAGCAATGTTAAGGAACTGATTCTTTCTTTAGCTGTCAGCCTAAACTCCTGGTGTCTCGTATCGTAATTTTCTATACTCATATAAGTAGCTAATTGTCATTGCGAGGAACGCAGTGACGAAGCAATCTCATAAAAAAGCCTCATAATATGTTTCAAAATCTTAAGAAATGGGATTGCCACGCCCTTCGGGCTCGCAATGACCGTAATTTTACGGTATGCGAATTTATGATACGCGACATTAGTAACAAATATAAACCACCATTTTTAAAAATAAATTTCTACCTTTACATCTCTTACTGTTTCCACTATTATTCATTATTTATGAAAGTATGTATGACCAATTTTTAGTCTATGTCAATAAGCATCAAATGATCTTTCCTCTTAAAAAATGGATTCCTATATTCTTAATTATCCTTGCACACCTTGGAGGCTGTTTTCCCAACAGGCATACACCATGCTATACTAATAACATTGGGATGAAACTGATACTAATCCCTGCCGGGGAATTTATGATGGGAAGTCCTCCTTCAGAAGAGGGCAGGTTTCCCTGGGAGGGCCCTGTTCACAAGGTATATCTTGATGCATTCTATATTGGTGAAAAAGAGGTAACAGTAGGACAGTGGAGGAAATTCATCGAAGACACTTCCTGCAAATGGGACAAATGGTCCCTTCTTGAAAAATATGCCCCTGGTGATAATTATCCTATTATATTTACAACCTGGGATGATACCCAGGCCTTTTGCCGTTGGCTTTCTAAAAAGGAAGGGAAAACATACCGCCTTCCTACCGAAGCCGAGTGGGAAAAAGCAGCCCGAGGAAGACTGGAGGGTAAGAAGTATCCCTGGGGGAATGAGACACCTGATGGAACCCGGTGCAATTTTGCAGATAAAAATACCGATTTCTACTGGTCAGATGAGGGAGTTGATGACGGATATGTTTTTACTGCTCCAGTTGGTGGTTTCCCACCCAATGGCTATGGGCTCTATGATGTAGCGGGGAATGCCTGGGAGTGGTGCCAGGATTGGTTCGATTTTGATTACTATAAAGATAGTCCGGCAAAAAACCCAAAAGGACCGTCATCCGCAATTGATCGTTCTATTCGAGGTGGTTCCTGGTGTAATGATGCTTCCATCATTCGCTGTGCTTTTCGGGGTTATATACTCCCCGATGTTCCCAGTCACCTTCGTGGACTTCGTTTAGCGATGGATCCATGAGCATTTAACCACAGGAAAAGATTTTGACCACAGAGTCTAAAGAGAAAAAACTATTTTTATAATACTAACATAAGGGGACGAAAATGTCTGAGCAAGAAAAAGATAAAAAAGTAAAGATGAAAATTAAATTTACAGATGATGTCCTAAGGGGCGTGTATGCAAACAACATGTTTATAGCCCATACCAGAGAGGAGTTCATTCTTGATTTTATAAATACCTTCCCACCACAGGGTACAGTCAATGCAAGGGTTATTATCAGTCCAGGTCATCTAAAACGGATGATAAAAACCCTGGGTAGGAGCCTTGAAAAATATGAAAAAGCATTTGGAGAAATACAGGAAGCACCTGAACCCAAAGAACCTACCGTCATTCACTAAAAACAGTCCACAGAGTGGAGGGAATAGAATGTCACTTAACTTATTGATATTTAATATTATCTCTGTATACTCTGTGGTTTGGTTTTGACAAAACATTCAAACTGGAAAGGGGGTAATCATGCCAAAATTAAGACAACCAAAATTCCCTCCTGCTCTTCTTCCAATCCTTAAGCAGGAAAAGATTAAGCTAAAAAACTTTCCCTCAGCTAAAGCATTCGAAAAAGTCCTTCTCAAGTTTCTAAAAGAACAAAATGTTCTCCATCTAAGCACATGTATAAATAATCTTCCTCGCGCCACTCCTCTGGAGTATCGTCTTCATGGCCTCACTTTTTATATTCTCTCAGAAGGGGGAAGTAAGTTTAACAATCTCAAAGTTAACAAGAACGTATCCTTTTCCATCGCAGCTCTTTACAACTCTAACAAAGACTTCTGGGGAGCAAAGGGACTGCAAGCCTGGGGCAAGGCAAAAGTATACAGCATGAAAACCAATCCACGTCGATTCAAAGATGCTCTGAAGAAGATGAAAGCACTTGATACCATGAAGAAGATAGGAATGAAGGAGCTCCCCCCACAATTTAATTACCGAGTGATTGAAATCACACCGGACAGAATCAACTATGGGAACCTAAGGGAGGGAGTTTATCACGTCACATGGACGAAAAAATAAAAATACCCTTCCCCAAGAGTAACGCTCCTCAAACGGAGTGCTCCTTGAGAAAAAGCATTCTTTCTAATTAGTGCTCACCTATTTTAAGGAAGGAAAGGTATGATAAGCGCTCTATCCCTTATCTTCATGTTCTCCGGCCCGGTACTCTATTTTGCACTGTCCTTTGCCGGCATATACCGCCTCTATCCGATGGAATCCTATGTCTTGATGGCTGTGGCTATTGGGTTGGCGTGGCGGACTGCCCGCAGCACAGGGGGCTGGTGGCGCTATGGCGTCTGCGGGTTCAACAGCGTCATGCTGGTAATGTTTATTTATTGGACCATGTTCTTCTCACAGATTCCGGAACAAAAGATTACAGTCGTGGTTGGTAAACCCTTTATCCCCCTTACCCTTACCAACCACAACGGCAACCTGTTTAACTCTGCAAACCTTATAGGCAAAAGCGCAGCGCTCTACCTTTTCTATCGCGGTGACTGGTGACCCTTCTGCCGTGTGGAGCTGGAACAGCTTCAGAAGTATTATGACGACATTCGTAAATATGGTGTTCAGATCTATGCCGTCAGCGTTGACAACCCAGAAACAAACCGTGCTTTGCGCGAGCGGGTAGGCGCAGGCTATACCTTTTTGTCAGATCCTGATGCAACTGTTCTTGACCGCTTACACATCAGGCATCACACTCCCAATCCATCAGGAAAGGATATTGCTATTCCAACCCAAATTCTGGTTGACAAGGCCGGCAATGTCCGCTGGGTCTACCAGCCGTCAAATTATCGCATCCGTGCCCGGCCTGAAACGATATTGGCAGTACTGGAAAGCCTTAACGCTTCATAGTAGTAGTATAAAGATTTTCACTCAGGCTTTAGAATATTTTTGGAGGGGTAAATAATTTTTTCATCCTGTAATCCTACTTCATTGAAGGTGAGCCAAGAGAAAATTTGACCCCTTGTTACGTTTCGCCACGGTTTTCTGCACCTCGCTACGATACCTACTGCAAAATCTGGGTTTAATTTGAGATAAACGGGTTGATTCCGAGACAATTTTATTTATCTTTCCTTTTCACCAACACGAACCTTAACTTTACCTAATAATATTTCACCCCTGCTTACAACAATCTTATACTCATGACCTTTCTTATTTATAGAGTAACTTTTCAATAGTGTGTCGTTTAGTAAGATAGACTTACCCATGTCATCTCCACTATCGCTACCAGAGAAACCTTTAAAATTGACTTTGACCCTGTAATTATCAGCAACATTGGTTTTAACATCCACAATCCCTATCCTATCATTGCAGCAAGCCTCTATCACCTCATCAGGGGTGTAACACATTTTTTTATCTCCATCCAACGAGACAACCAGGTATTCCAATCGAGGTTCAATAAAATCAACCCAAACTTTGCCAATCTCTTTATTATTAAAGGTAACAATAATCGGGTACTGCTTATTTAATCCCCCTTTAGAATATTTCTTCAAGAGTTCTTTTGAAGTATCAATCAGATATCCTCTATCCTCACCAGTATTGTTTTGTGTATTGCCAACAAATCCTTTAAAATTTACCACCACTGCATTCTGATCTGGGAGGTTGGTGATAACATCCGTCATTCTCAAAAGGTCTCCCCTTATCACCTTCATGTACTCACCATTTCTGACCACCCTGGTGGTTTGATTTGCTTTAATAATGAGATATTCCATAGAAGGAGAGGCGGAAATTTTTTGAGCAGTGTACTCTGGTTTTCCATGATGCAGCAGAAGAGAAACCTTCCCGCAGTCGAATTTATCCTTCTTAACAACAATCGTTGTTGGCTCTTTTATTTGTATGTTTTTTCTAATATCATTGCTACCCCCCTCCCCTAAGATATCAACAGATAGTCCGCGCTCATAGTTAGCCTCGATGTGAGATACCTCAATATAATCTCCTTTATTAACAAAAAGATCTTGTTTATCATAAACCACCAGGGGATGAGTTTTATTAACAGTAACTATTAGATATTTTAATGTGGGAGGATCAAGATATATCCTGGGGTGCTCAGGAATAATATTAAATTCCTTCATAAAAGCGTTTATGATCATGGTCTGAAACTTCACTCTTAATTTATTGGAAGGGATGCTTTTGGATGTTTCAATCCCAAAGGCCGGTATTTCATGGTGGGTTAAGGCGTAGTAGGTAGCAGATTTACGCTGCTCTGCATGAACGGTATCAGGCTTACTGGTACGATGATCATTGAAGAGAAAATGGTAGTCTTTGTTATTTATCTGGGCATTAGCTGTCTTGCATACCTTACGAGCCAAGTCACCAAGATAGAGAATCTTTTTCTTCTTGGTATCATACGTGTCACAATCAGCAATAATTGATTGGCCATACCTTTTAGGATTGCGAATATCACTCTCCCATTTTTCGGCGTAAAATCCCGAGCCATCATGTAAATTCAAAAGGTAATCACTTTCCGCAATCAATTCTCTAAGCACGTTAACAATCTTATTATCACTGTCTTTCTCAGAGAAGTCAGCGAACTTCCTGTTCATATCTCCATTTACTCCCCGCTGATTTCTAAGGATTGAGTAGAAGTTTGCTCTTGGTACCACTATCAGATTTCCTTTCCTAAGAGACATATCTACATAGAGATCGGCTGCTAAATAACCTCCCGGCTCATTTCCCTGAATACCACCAATAATTAATAAGGTTTTCCCCTTCTCCACTCCATGGATTTTGTAAACATTCAACTCGTATTCAGTCCCTTGAAAGTAGGCAAGGTGTTGAGTTGAAGTGAAACAAAAAACCGGAAAGAGTAATAACAGGAGGAGGCAAAAGGAGACAATTTTTAGCAGATGTGAGAAAGATGTGATAAAACAATTCTTAAAATTCGTTCCTCTAAGATTACACATAAAAACAGTCCACTTATACTTAATATTATCTACTCTCATCTTTTATCACTAAACGTGACAACTACCAAACATTAACTAATTATCCAAAAAAAAACCACTATATGCAATCAATTATTTTAATATGGAGATATGAGACGAGTGAAAATGGAGGGGGGATAGAATAAACAGATTGTTTTCGAAAAGAAAAGCCTATGAGCAGGAATTCATCTGGAGCATCCTTTCAACATTAAATCCTTGTTTTAAGATTAGTTCACCCTCTGTGGAATAAACCATAATAATAATCTCATTAAATTTTGGTCCAATACTTGGCTGGTTGATACGAGCTTTCACCGGTCTTAGGTACCTGATCGCAAAACTCAAACCTTCCTGATAATCAACCGGGGCACCATCCTTCAACTCGATGCGGGGGAATACTCCGTACACGGGTGGTATCACGTCTTCGTTCATTCCCACAATGGTTACATAACCGCTAGTCCGTTTGTTTTCCCTGTCTTTGTTTACCAGATAAAAAGATAGCTCAAAATCCATCTCCAGGTTTAAGCTCTTAACTTGAAAATCATCAATCCCTACCAATGCACTGTCTATTACTGAAGACTCAGGTTTCAACTTCAAAGAATTATTAGAAACACCACTGCTGTAAGATGAAGATCCCTGCCCACTTAGACTTCCGGCATATAATCTTCGGTAAATAATATTATCTGCCCACTTTTTATAATACATTGCCTCCTTAATCTCATCTTTCATCTGTTCCATTTCGGTTTGCATATGTCCAATCTGTTTTACAAGAAATGATTTCTTATATTGGAGGTTACCACATTGAAACGTAAGAAACACCAGCGATCCATTTAGCAAAATTATAAAGGCAAGAGAAGTAATAAATATGCCCATGGTGATATTAAACGAGAAAATTCTCCCCGTCTTTTTAAAAATAATAGTTAAAAAATTGTCTCGTATGCTCATAACTAAACTCCGAAATACATAACTTAAGCATAAACCACCTACAGAGAACTCCATTCCTCAGTTACTATTTTCCACTTTCCCTCTTCTTTCTCTAAAAGCATCCGTTTTAACCCTTTATCACTATAATGATCAGCTTGGTAGTCCTGAAGAAATGAAACCTCTGCTTTTTTACCCCCATCTTTTATATTTATTTCGGCATCCGTTATATTTACTTTAATATTTTTATATGTATCATTAAGAATTTGCTTCAAATTTTTCCACTCTTTCCTATCCATACCCCGAGCTTTAAAGTTTTCAGAATAACACCTTATATATTTCTCTAATTCCTTATCCTCCCAACATCTTCTCCATTTCTCGATAAATGACTCAATTTTTTCAGCCTCACTTTTCAAATCATCCTGTCGCTTTGAAGAAACAATCTGTACTGAAGTTTTCTCTCTAGAGGAAAGATAACCCCCTCTAAGTGGATTCCACACCTCGCCTATAATCTTCAACTCTTCGTCACCTTCCTGCAGATATAATCTCTTTACGCCACTACTCTTAAGCAGATCAGAATGATAATCCTGTCTAAAGACAACCACATAATAACCATCATGTTTAAATCCCTGCATCCCGCTAATGGCTATATTAATCTTATTATTTCTTTTGTTGAGTCTGTCCTTATACTTTTTCCACTGCCACCAGTTCATACCTTTCGACCTAAAATCTTTTGCATAGCATGACATGTAGTTTAAAAGTTCTTTGTTCTCCCAACTGTTGCGCCATTTGGCAACAAAGTTTTTAAGTTGGTGCTCTTTCCTTTCTATCTCCTCCTCCGGGAGATTTTCGATTTCCTCCAAAACAATGATGGGTGTACGATAAAGCGAAATATACTTTGCAAGCTCCAGTATATCCTGATTATTTAAGGCAATGCATCCTTTCGAATCATTGGGAACCAACGGCTTATTCGTACCGTGAAGCCAAATGCCTCTACCATCCTTTTGTTGCAGTCTGTCAAAGAAGTTGGGGTAGTTTAAAACAAATGCCTTTACCCCATATCGGGGGTTTAACTCTTCATCCTCAAAGGTTCGCGTAAAAAAATAAATGCCTTCCGGCGTTTTTCTATCGCCCTTCTCTTTCTTATCACCACTGTTTTCACCAGTAGAACAAGGGAAGCTTTTAATCAGTTCAACTTCCCCATCAAGAGAGCCGTAAAGGAACAACTTCTGCATCTGCTTCTCAACTAAGATGGCATATGACTCCTCTTTGAAATCCATACCGAGCAACGATAAAGGGATGGCTTTATCATGACCCGTATGGATTTTAACTTCTTTCGTACCATCAACTTTTCCTGAAAATGAAAACAGAAAAATCAAAAAAAACAAAAAACAGGAGAGAAAATTATTCTTCCCTCCTTTTTGGGAAAATGGATTCTTAA
>CBDTTR010000088.1:0-7709 GCA_965363405.1 uncultured bacterium
TTGGATTTATGATTTTAATTCCAAAATCCGCAATCCGAATTCCACAATCGTCTAATCCAGTATCCAGCTTATAGGATCTTGCCTTCCTTCGTATAGACACGCGGCACCCTTGGGCTTATTCCGCACAGTATCTCGTAAGAAATAGTCCCTGCTTTTTCTGCTAGTTCTTCTACTGTAATCTTCTTATCACCTTGAGATCCCATGAGCACAGCGTCATCACCCAGCGACACGCCCGGTACCTCGGTCACATCAACCATGACCAAATCCATGCAGACTACCCCCACAATGGGAACCTTTCTTTCTCTGATCAAGACCTCTCCTTTGTTAGACAAAGAGCGGTTGTATCCATCTGCATAACCTATAGGCAGTGTGGCAATGAGGCTTTCTTTTTTGCATACAAAGGTTCTCCCATAACTTATGCTTGTGCCTTTGGCAACCTTCTTTAGAGAGATTATCTTTGTCTTAAGACTCATCACAGGTTTCAAATCAATCGCCTGTTCAAACTTTTTTGATGGATAAGCGCCATAAGTCATGATTCCAGGACGCACCAGATTAAAGAAATCCGGATGTTTTTGTATAATGGCAGCACTGTTTGCAAGGTGTTCATATTGAGGGTGAATGCCCATTTGATGGAGTTCCTCAATCTGCTGTTTGAAGAGTGATGCTTGTCTTTGGGTAAATTCCAAACCGGAGTGATTATCCTGGTTATTGTCGGCTAAGTGAGAGAGAATCCCTTCTATTTCCAGAGTGTTCAATTTCATAAGATGTTGAATGAAACGCTTTGTTTCTGAGGGGAAAACACCTAATCTTCCCATGCCGGTATCGATTTTAACATGAACTTTAACTTTACTATTATTTTTGTATGCACATTGGGATAACTCCTCGGCTGATTCTAAGTTGTAGATAACAGGAATAAGATCGTACTGCTTGGCATAAATACTCTGTCCTTTAAAGAACCCTCCTAATACGATAATGGGAGTAGCGATAGAAGCTTTTCTCAATTCTATTCCTTCTTCACAGGTAGCTACCCCTAGAAAATCTACACCTAAATGTTCCAATTCAGAAGAAATCCTGACTGCACCGTGTCCATAAGCATTTGCCTTAACTACTGCCAGTATTTTTATCCCCTGACTTACCCTTTTGCGTATCTGGGTAAAGTTGTACTCAAGGGTGTCAAGATTAATTTCTGCTATTGTGGGTCTTCTCATCATTGACATAATAAAAGATTAGAAATTGGCAAAATTTATAAAAAGAAGACGGGAGAAGTTAGATGTTGAAAAACAGTTATGGAAGAACGATGCGACCGGAGTCACTTCTTTTTTCTTTCTGTGTTTGTTCTTTTAGAAATTTAAAGTTTTGCTTTACTGTTTTTAGTGCAAATGGATGATCTTCTGAGGGTGTGCCCCCGGGTGCGAAAGCCAGTGCTGCAGCAAAGGCACTTTTAGAATCTTCGATTTTACCAGCTTTCCATAGAATATATGCAGTATCTTCCAACCTTCTCTGAAATGAAGAGCGATTTTTGTCATCAAAGAAAAGACGAGAGGTATTTTTCACTGTTTCATTGATTCTCTCATCTTTCTGGTGTTCACTAAGCACTAAAAGGCTGTTTTCAATTTCATGTATCTCTTTCTGGCAATCAACCAGTAACTTCCATTCCAGCAACCAGAATGTGAACCTGTACTTATCGATCAATTCTTCTGATTGTTGTAGTAATAATTCCTGGGATCTAATTTCATCTGCATTTAATAGGTTGTATATAGTAGCTTTATCTGAATTTTTATCATATTCACCAAAAAATTTTTTCCATAAGAAGTAGTTGCCTGGAATTGTAGTACCAGAGGTATGATTTCTTTGAGAAGACTCCTTAATGAGAAAGTGGCAGTAAGTAATGTCAATTTCGACCATGGTGATTTCTTTTGTGCTTTCAATTTTGGTTAGATAATTTTTAAAATCTTTAGGTGTGGTAGCAGAAGCTATAAGGTCATTTATTCCCTTCTGATCACTGGTTAAGAACTGGAATATGGTAAGTTCTTGATCATTTTTAGGCTTAATAGCCAAAATTAATCGCTCTCCAAGCGGATCAATTGTAGTAGCATAAGCGGTAGGAGGGAGCAGTGGTACCTTCTTTTTATCTGTTTTAGTCTTTATGTCAGGCTCAGTGGGAGAAACCTCTATGCCTTTGTTTTTTAGACGGTAGAGTGTTTTTTTAATATTTTTGGATAGCTCTTTGTCTTTTGTTCCCTTGAGTACTTGGTTTAACAGGTGTGCTGAATTTTTATCTGCAAAGGAACCCAGGAAATCGATTATATTGTGTGCTATTTTACTTTTTGTGCTGAGGATCTTTAAGAGGAGAGGCAGGGTTTTTTCTCCTTTAAAGTGGATTAATTCCATGACAATGCCCAGTTGAAAAGAAGGGGGTGTCTCACAAAACTTTTTGAAAAGTGTAGTACCATCATGGGATTCCAGAGAATTACTGCTTTCCAATAAGGTTGAAAATTGATTAGCTATTTCTTCTGCTTTATTTGCATCTTCTAATAGTTTATGGTTTATCATGCTGTCAGACCTGATAAGATAGTGGAGCACATCTATGGTTATTCGGGGGGCAAGTGTCTCCTTTTGCACTATGCTGTTAAGACTCTCGCTCAGATTGAACCTCTTAAGATGGGGAAAGAGGTGGTTAATCATAAACGCTTGCTCGGGTATGGTGCTTTTGCTGAATTTTTTGGATAGAAAGGTGGTGTAATCGATGTTGGAATTTTCTAATTCTCTTATTTTACTAAAGAGATTGGTGGTATCAGCCAGTGGTGAGCATTCTGCAACGATTTCGTCTATTATCCTCGAAATCGTTGTCTTATCATCAGCAGTGGATTTTGCCTTTTTGGGGGTTGCATTTTTCTTCATGGTTTAAGAACTCCCGCTATAAAATTCGGATTAGATTATAGTGAATATTTTTCTTTAAGTCAAAAGATTTCGCCTGAACTCTCTTAAGTGGACGAACCATTCCTAATATATTTAATTTTTTTGATTGTAAAGTAATAATTTTAGTATTATACATCAATGAAAGAATTAAGAAATTGGGGGATTAAGGAATTGAGGAATTTGCGGTATGCGATGCGAGATAAATAACCCTAATCCCAGAATTCCTGAATCCCTAAATCATATATATTTATGTGGAGAAATATATGGTAAGAACACGGTTTGCACCCAGTCCTACTGGGCATCTGCACATCGGCAGTGCCAGAACGGCCTTATTTAACTGGCTTTTTTCCAGACATCATGGGGGTGATTTCATCTTACGCATAGAAGACACCGATAGGGTTCGTTCAACGGAAGAATCAACACTTGCTATATTTGAGGCTTTGAAATGGCTGGGTCTTGACTGGGATGAAGAGCCCTTTTACCAGAGCCAAAGAACAGACATCTATAAAGAATATCTGGAAAACCTTTTAAACCAGGGGAAAGTTTATCGTTGTTATTGTGATCCTGATGAACTGGAAGAGAAAAAGAAGCTGGCTCTTGCTCGAAAGGAAAAACCAAAATATGACGGAAAATGCCGAGAACTAACTAAAACATATCCTGACAAGCCCTTTGTTATCAGGTTTAAATCCCCTCAGAGTGGAAAAACAGAAGTGGATGATCTCATAAAAGGTAAAATAATATTTGAAAATTCAGAGCTTGATGATCTCATTTTATGTCGCAGAGATGGTTCACCTACCTACAATTTTGTGGTGGTAGTCGATGATGTTAACATGAAGATTACCCATGTTATCAGGGGAGATGACCATGTGAATAATACTCCACGGCAGATTTTATTGTATCAGGCACTCAACGCCCCGCTTCCAGAATTTGCCCACATGCCTCTCACTTTGGGTAAAGACAAAGCAAGGCTCAGTAAAAGACACGGTGCCACTTCTGTAATGGCCTATAAAGAGATGGGATACCTTCCCCAGGCGATGATCAATTTTCTGGTCAGATTGGGGTGGTCTTACGGCGATCAGGAAATCTTTAGTATGGATGAGTTAGTGGAAAAATTTAGTCTGGAAAATGTAGGGATATCAGCAGGTATTTTTAATCCTGATAAACTGTTATGGTTAAACAGCCACTATATAAAGGAGGAAACAGATGAAAGCCTGGCCGGATTGCTCATTCCGTTTCTTGAAAAAAAGGGTGTTAAGGTGGATGATGTCAAGTTTCTGGCTAAAATTATAAAAGGTTTTAAAGAGAGAAGTAAGACCTTGGATGAGATGGCTGATAAGACCCTGTTTTATTTCAAAGATGAAATAGAATATCAACCAAAAGCTGCAAAAAAATTTCTAACACTTGAGATAGTAGATGTTTTAACGGAAGTGATAAATCATTTTGAGAAGGTAGAATATTTTAGTGAGGAGGGAATTGAAACCATTTTTGATAAGATTACATCCGAGCATAAGATAACCTTAGGTCAACTTGCCCAGCCACACCGGGTTGCCTTGACAGGAGGTACCGCAAGCCCGGGGATTTATGAGGTAATAGCAAACCTGGGAAAGGAGCGGGTGATAAAGAGGTTAAAGAACGCAATAACATTTATAAAGGGTCAAGTCTCCGAGTCTCCGTTTGACCTTTGATTGAAATATTTCCCTATCTTCTTAATCAATTTATGAATGTATCATTGTTCAGTCTTTATTAAAGCTGCTAAAAGGTTTCACCATCGAGAGTCCCTTCAAATATTACTGACTCGTTACTTTTCTGCAATACTCCCGCCAGTAAGCTTTTTGGGCATTTTATTTTACACTCAGTTTAATAATTTGCCTGACCTCATTGCATTATATTTTCTAAATATTTCATAGCCCCCACAACAAAGGTTTTTCCAGGTCAAAATATTCACCCTTAAGGAAATGCCTCGCCAGTGTTGTTTTTCCACACTGTCTTGGGCCAAGAACAAGTATGGCGGGAAATTGTTCTGCCAATTCATGTATTAAAGGTACTTCTAATCGTTTAATCATGCTGTAATATTAGCAATATGACTTCTATAAATCAAGTTATTTTTTCGCAAAATTGCAAAATTAGTTATACTAAAATTTCATATATTGCAATAATAGTGAGGTTATTATGACCCCTTTGTTTTGCGGTTTTCAATCAATACCTTATTATAATTGCCTGACCCCATTTTTTTAAATCCAAACTTAATTGCATCAACCGGGCATAGATCACTACATGCTCCACAGTTTGTGCAATTGATCTCTGCAGGTCGTGTTTCTAACTCGCATAGCTCACGGCAGTTGTCACAATCATTACAGTCTTTAGTCTTAAAGTATTTAAAGAGGGAGAATCGTTTTAGTGTTTCTAAGATACCTCCGGTGGGGCAGAGGTAGCGGCACCAGAAGCCGGGAATGAGAATAGCTAAACCTAATCCTGCCAGGATGAACAGCGTTCTTAAAACCCAGAGATTGTCTGCATGCTCAAAGGTGAGCTTAACTGAATTGAAAAAATCTCCGGTACGGATAGGGATAGCCCATCTTGGGTTATTCATAAGAAAAAACATTATAATACTTCCAGCTAGCACCAGATATTTACCTGATGATAGAACCTCCTCAAGAGCACCCCTGACTTTCCCTTTTATCATGGATAGTTTGCCTAAAAGCTCTGAAAGAAGGCCACCCGGACAGGCCCAGCCACAAAAGACACGACCAAAGATGATAGCGGATACAGGTAGAATAATCCAGAAAACTAACCAGATTTTTCTCCCCGGACATTGGATGACCGGGCAGTTTCCGCAGCTCACATAGGGAACTGCAAACGGACACCTGAATATGCCATAGAATGAAAATTCACCCAGAAAGATAAGTGAAACAAGTTGTGTTATTCTCCTCTTCCACTGAAAAATTCTTATGCTAAACATCTTTTACTCCATATTTTTTTGTTAACCTCTCGCCTTCTTCTGATAGAGCCGGAACAAATCCAGCTGACTCGAAAAAGGACTGCCCTTTTTCTGATAGGATAAAATCAAGGTAATCTTCTGCCAGCTCTCTGTTCTTCGCCCATTTCATAACTCCTATGGTAAAAGGAACCGGCTTGGGAGGGATGAATTTTTCAGGGATGTCTATAATATCAACTTTGCCTGCAAATTGAGGCAGACGAGTTAGCCTAAGCTCGACCACTGAAACATCACCTTTTCCGCTTATTACATCAGGAACAACTCGCTGTACGCAATCACCCATTATAACCGCATTTTCCTTTGCTTCCTCCAGTACTCCGGCATTTTGTAAGATTAACATTGTTGCAGCTCCTCCTGGTGGGGAGGCATCAGGAGAGAGTATGACCCGTATTCCTGGTTTAGCTAAATCCTTAATTTCCTGAATCCCTGCCGGATTTCCGCGTGGTGTAATGAGTACATATTTGGTAAAGCAGAGTGGTTTAAAGTGTAGCATTTTTCCCTCTGCCTTGAGCTTTTTTGCAAGATCTAGAACCCTGGGTGCAAAGACCTCGGTTTTAGCATTTCCAAGCAATGACTTGCCGAGTGAAGCGGCAAAGGCACCTGTATAGGCTACGGTGCAGCCGGTCATCTGTTCAAAGAGCTTGCTGGCTGGAATCATAGCCTCAGCTAACCCTCCACAAGACCAGACCTGGAGGCACTCTCCTTGAAATCTATTACCGAGTGCCAGGGAAGGGGCTAACATTGATCCTGTTAAAATAACCCCTGCAGCCTTGATAAATTTTCGGCGGTTTACGCACTTATTATCCTGATTCATGTCTTTTACCTCCTTTCCAGGAATACCTTCTGCATCTGCCCTGCATTGTCTGCATTTTTTAAAGACGGGTATGATAGGTTCACATCTATTTTGCAAATCCCTCATGAAGTGCTGAGATGGCCTTTTCATGTTCTTAAATTTTCCTCCGGGAATCAGAGGCATGAGATTTAATAAACCGGCACCCAGTTCCCTGACCGTTCGGGCAATGTTCTCAACATGATAACCATTGATAGCCGGTATCACTACAGTGTTTACCTTAACAAAAATTCCCCTTAAAACTGCTGCTTTAACACCTTCTAATTGACTTTCTATTAACAGACTGGCACCTTCCTCCCCCATAATAATTCTGCCGTCTTTCTTGATCCATGGTTGTATTTTTGCTACTACCTCTGGTTGTACTCCATTGATGGTAACTGTGAGATATTTAATTTGAAGTTTATTAATCGTTTCTAAAGAATCGCAAAGGTCAAGCCCATTGGTACAAAGGCAGAGTCGGGCTTCAGGATACTGTTTCCTTATAAGCTCGAACGTTTCAAGGGTTTCAGGATTAGCCAGCGGCTCCCCGGGTCCTGCAACCCCTACGATTGATTCAGGTCCCCATTGATCAAGAAACTTCCCTGTTTTGATTAATGCCTGTTCTGGGGATAGGATAACTGCTGTGATCCCCGGACGGGTAAGGTGAATTTCAAGGGGAGAAATCTTCCTTTCACAAAAGCGACAGTGAATATTGCAATGAGGAGCAACCGGGAGATGAAGCCTTGCAATCTGCTCATGGGCAGCTTCATGCATACAGGGGTGGAATGGCAATGTTTCATACATATGTGATGTCCTTTCCCTCAAATGTTGTCGGTCTTTAACCCAGATTTTGCAGTAGATATTGTAGCGAGGCGTAGAAAACCGTAGCGAAACGTGTAGTTGGAGCGATTTTGCGACGAAGGCATATCCATAGATATGTTGAGAAGCAAAATCGTGAAACAAGCG